>NZ_JBQWIE010000005.1:0-139360 GCF_056745525.1 Parasediminibacterium sp. HNIBRBA5674
ATAAAAGCAGATTTCTTCATCATCAAAGGCTGCGTAAAATGCTTGGTTTCTTGTTCCGCTAGGAACATCTCGTTGGTGGAACACGGATGGGTGGATAAAAGCAGATTTCTTCATCATCAAAGGCTGCGTAAAATGCTTGGTTTCTTGTTCCGCTAGGAACATCTCGTTGGTAGTAGAAAACAATTCGTTGGTAGAAATAATTGTGTCAGAAAATGATTTCGTTCCGTAGGAACGTTTCGTGCTATTCCAATGGTTTGAATATAAATTGCTCATCCCAATCAATTTCAAATGCCACCAAAAACTTTCTGTATTCATCTAAAAATGTTTCTTTTCTATGGTGTATTTCCTGATTTTGAATATACCGAACCACAACATCTACCTGGCTTTTAGCATATGAAAATGCCCCATAACCTTCTTGCCATGCGAAATTGGCGCTACAGAGTTTTTCCGCTTTTATCCATTTACTGCTTTCTGTTTTTACATTTTGTACCAATGCGGCAATAGATTGGTTTGGTCGCATACCTATGAAAATATGAATATGGTCGGCTACACTGTTAATTTGTAGCATTTTGTGGTTATTGGCTTGAATAATACCAGTAATGTATTTGTGTAGTTTTTCTTTCCATTCATTACTAATTAATGCTTGTCTGTATTTTACAGCAAACACAAATTGTACGTGAATTTGGGTGTACGTATTTGGCATTATGAATTTTAATGGCAAATTAAATAAAAGCACGAAACGTTCCTAGCGGAACGACATTAAAATCATGATTTTTTCTACCAACGAGACGTTCCGAATGGAACGAATTGAATTTTTTTTACCAACGAAACGTTTTCTACCAACGAGATGTTCCCAACGGAACGAAAAAGGAGAAGATATATAGTGACTAAATGTTTGTAGCGGAACGGATTAAATAACCAATCTGAATAATTATTATTGACTATTCACCATTGCCAATTGACTAATTTACAAATCCCTCAAAGGATTTCTTCGTGCGGCGGTAATGTAGCGTTTCATGTTTAGCCAAAAAGCTAAAATCATGTACACAATAATGGGTGAACCAACGGTAAGGAAAGAAATATAGATAAACCACATTCGTATACGTGTGGTAGCAATACCTAGTTTTTCGCCCAAAGCTGAGCAAACCCCAAAGGCATGAACCTCAAAAAAAGCTCTAATCTTATCCATAAGTAGTACGTTTTTTCTGATTGATAGGGGTATTCAATCATGTGCAATTTATAAAATTTACTTTATAAACCTAAAACACATTTTAGTGGGGTTTTGTTTTACCTTAAATTCGCCACCAAATTTAAGACAGTCATTTGTATATAACGTTGCGTCCAACATCAATTTTTACAACTGCTGCCAATTAGCTTGAAAAAAGTTTCATTATGAATTATAAGGATTACATCAACGAGATTGAAGAAAGAAAATCGCAAGGGCTTCATCCTAAGCCAATTGATAGTGCAGAACTGATTAGTGATATTATTGAACAAATTAAAGATTTGGGCAACGAATACCGTGCTGATTCGCTTCAGTTTTTCATCTACAACACGTTGCCAGGAACTACCCCTGCTGCTGGTGTAAAAGCTAAGTTTTTAAAAGAAATTATTCTTGGTCAGTCAGTGGTTAAAGAAATTACTCCTGATTTCGCTTTCGAATTATTGTCGCACATGAAAGGTGGTCCTTCAATTGAAGTATTGCTAGACTTAGCCCTTGATAATGATGCTGCAATTGCAAAACAAGCTGGTGATGTATTAAAAACACAAGTGTACTTGTACGATGCAGATTTGAAACGCTTGAAAGATGCTTTTGAAAGTGGTAATGCTACTGCAAAAGGCATTCTTGAAAGTTATGCTAAAGCTGAGTTTTTCACAAAGCTGCCAGATGTACCTGAAGAAATTAAAGTAGTAACATTTATAGCTGGTGAAGGTGATATTTCTACCGATTTATTATCACCAGGTAACCAAGCACACTCACGTTCTGACCGTGAATTACATGGTAAATGCATGATTTCACCTGCTGCACAAGCTGAAATTGAAGCTTTGAAAGCCCAACATCCAGATGCATCTGTGATGTTAATTGCTGAAAAAGGTACCATGGGTGTTGGTTCTTCAAGAATGTCTGGCGTAAACAACGTGGCACTTTGGACAGGTAAACAAGCGAGCCCTTATGTACCTTTTGTAAACTTTGCACCAATTGTAGGTGGTACAAATGGTATTTCACCAATTTTCTTGACCACGGTTGATGTAACTGGTGGTATTGGTATTGACCTTAAAAACTGGGTTAAAAAAGTAGATGCTGATGGTAAAGTGGTACGTGATGAAAATAACGAACCGATACTTGAACATGTGTATTCAGTAGCTACAGGTACCGTATTAACCATTAATACAAAAACAAAAAAATTATATAACGGCGATAAAGAGTTGATTGATATTTCTAGATCATTCACACCTCAAAAAATGGAATTTATCAAAGCCGGTGGTTCTTATGCCATCGTATTTGGTAAGAAAATTCAAACCTTCGCTTCGCAAGTATTAGGTATTGCTATTGCACCTGTATTTGCACCTTCAAAAGAAGTGACAATTGAAGGGCAAGGTCTTACTGCTGTTGAGAAAATATTTAACAATAATGCTGTAGGTGTAGCACCTGGTAAAGTGTTGTATGCTGGTTCTGACGTTCGTGTATTGGTAAATATTGTTGGTTCTCAAGATACCACTGGTTTAATGACGGCTCAAGAATTGGAATCAATGGCTGCTACTACCATTTCTACCACAGTAGATGGTGCTTATCAGTCTGGTTGTCATACTGCTTCAGTTTGGGATAAAAAGGCGCAAGCCAATATTCCTAAGTTGATGAAATTCATGAATGAGTTTGGCTTAATTACAGGTCGTGACCCTAAAGGTGTTTACCACCCAATGACCGACGTTATTCATAAAGTATTGAATGATATTACAGTAGATGATTGGGCCATCATTATTGGTGGTGACTCACACACACGTATGTCTAAAGGTGTTGCTTTTGGTGCTGACTCAGGTACAGTTGCATTAGCGCTTGCTACAGGTGAAGCTTCAATGCCAATACCTGATTCTGTAAAAGTTACTTTTAAAGGTAGCATGAAAGAATACATGGATTTTCGTGATGTGGTGCATGCTACACAGGCTCAAATGCTACAACAGTTTGGTGGCGAAAATGTGTTTCAAGGTAGAGTGATTGAAGTGCACATTGGTACTTTAACTGCAGACCAAGCATTCACGTTTACCGACTGGACTGCTGAAATGAAAGCAAAAGCTTCTATCTGTATTTCTGAAGATGCAACTTTGATTGAGTCATTGGAAATTGCGAAAAGCAGAATCCAAATCATGATAGACAAAGGCATGGATAACAAAACCCAAGTGTTGCAAGGATTGATCGATAAAGCGAATAAAAGAATTGCAGAAATTCAATCTGGCGAAAAACCAGCTTTGAAACCTGATGCAAATGCCAAATATTACGCAGAGGTGGTTGTTGATTTAGACATTATTGCTGAGCCAATGATTGCTGACCCTGATGTAAACAATGCAGATGTTTCTAAAAGATATACCCACGATACAATCAGACCATTATCTTACTATGGTGGTGATAAAAAAGTAGACCTTGGTTTTGTTGGTTCTTGCATGGTACACAAAGGCGACATGAAAATTTTGGCTCAAATGCTTAAAAACATTGAAGCGCAAAATGGTAAAGTTGAATTTAAAGCTCCTTTGGTTGTTGCACCACCAACTTACAATATTGTTGATGAGTTAAAAGCTGAAGGTGATTGGGAAGTATTGAGAAAATACTCAGGTTTTGAGTTTGATGATAATGCACCAAAAGCAGCAGCACGTACTAGCTACGAAAAAATGTTGTACTTAGAGCGTCCTGGTTGTAACCTATGTATGGGTAACCAAGAGAAAGCCGCTAAAGGTGATACCGTTATGGCAACATCTACACGTTTGTTCCAAGGCCGTGTGGTTGAAGATGCTGAAGGTAAAAAAGGTGAATCGTTACTATCTTCTACACCTGTAGTGGTATTGTCTACTATTCTTGGTAGAACACCAACTATTGAAGAATACGTGAAGGCAGTTGATGGAATTAATTTAACCAAATTTGCGCCATCAAGTATTCAATTAGTGAAATAAATATTAGCACATAAATCACTTTATAGCCCCATTCTCTTAAAACAGAATGGGGCTATTTTTTTATCGGTTTTCGAATATTCTAAATCTATCTTAATCGAATACAATCGCTAACTTTAGCTTCTTTAATAAAAGCTCAAACTTTACGATATGGAAACAAAAAATACCGCTTTCGACATTGACATGATTAAGAAAGTGTACGCAGAAATGCCTGCAAAAGTTGATGCAGCACGTACAGCATTAGGTCGTCCGTTAACCTTATCAGGAAAAATTCTGTTTGCACACTTACACAGCGATATGAAGTTAGAAAACTTTGGTCGTGGTAAAAGCTATGTAGACTTTTCACCCGATAGAGTAGCCATGCAAGACGCTACGGCGCAAATGGCTTTGTTGCAATTTATGCAAGCAGGTCGGCCTAAAGTGGCAGTACCAAGTACAGTGCATTGCGACCATTTAATTATGGCAAAAGATGAAGCCAAACACGATCTTGCAGTAGCGAATACTGAAAGTAAAGAAGTGTATGATTTTTTAGCTTCTGTTTCAAACAAATATGGTTTAGGTTTTTGGAAACCCGGTGCAGGAATTATTCACCAAGTGGTACTTGAAAATTATGCTTTTCCTGGTGGTATGATGATTGGTACAGATAGCCATACCGTAAACGCTGGGGGGCTTGGTATGATTGCCATTGGTGTTGGTGGTGCAGATGCTTGCGATGTAATGGCAGGCTTACCGTGGGAACTAAAATGGCCTAAGCTAATTGGTGTAAAACTCACTGGTAAACTAAGTGGCTGGGCAGCCCCTAAAGATGTGATTTTAAAAGTAGCTGGTATTTTAACTGTAAAAGGTGGTACTGGTGCTATTGTTGAATATTTTGGTGAAGGTGCTACAAGCATGAGTTGTACTGGTAAAGGTACTATCTGTAACATGGGTGCTGAAATTGGTGCTACTACTTCAACCTTTGGCTATGATGAAAGCATGAGCAGGTATTTAGCCGCCACTGGCCGTGCAGAAATTGCTGCAATGGCTGATACGATTAAAGAATATTTGAATGGTGATGCAGAGTGTTATGCTAACCCTTCTCAATATTTTGATGAGGTGATTGAGATTAATTTAAGTGAATTAGAACCGCATTTAAATGGGCCATTTACGCCAGATTTAGCGACGCCAATTTCTAAAATGAAAGAAGCTGCTGCTGCAAACAATTGGCCTACAAAAATTGAAGTGGGTTTAATTGGTAGCTGTACCAATAGTAGTTATGAAGATATTTCTCGTGCTGTTTCTTTGGCAAAACAAGTAAATGAAAAAGGCTTAAAAGCAAAAGCTGAATACACCATTACACCTGGTAGCGAACAAGTGCGTTATACCATTGAGCGTGACGGATTTTTAGAAATCTTTGATAAAATGGGTGCTACCGTTTTTGCAAATGCTTGTGGGCCTTGTATAGGTATGTGGGCGAGAGTTGGTGCTGAAAAACAAGAGCGCAATACCATTGTTCATAGCTTCAATCGAAACTTTGCTAAGCGTGCAGATGGTAACCCAAATACTTTGGCATTTGTAGGAAGTCCTGAATTAGTAACGGCTTTGGCTATTGCAGGTGATTTAACATTTAACCCTATCACCGATTTTTTAACCAATGAAAAAGGTGAACTCGTTAAACTAGATGAACCAACAGGCATGGAATTACCGCCAAGAGGTTTTGCTGTTGAAGATGCAGGTTACCAAGCACCTGCTGAAGATGGTAGCAGTGTAGCAGTTGCGGTAGACCCTGCAAGCAAACGCTTACAATTATTAGCGCCATTTGCTGAGTGGGAAGGAACAGATTTAAAAAGCTTGAAATTATTAATTAAAGCGAAAGGTAAATGTACCACAGACCATATTTCTATGGCTGGTCCTTGGTTAAAATTCCGTGGTCATTTAGATAATATTAGTAACAATATGCTCATTGGTGCAGTGAATTATTTTAACGAGAAAACTGACAATGTAAAAAATCAACTAACAGGCGAATATGGCCCTGTACCTGCTACACAACGTGCTTATAAAGCCGCTGGTATTGGTAGTATTGTGGTAGGTGATGAAAACTATGGTGAAGGCAGTTCACGTGAACACGCCGCTATGGAACCACGTTTCTTAGGTGTTCGTGCAGTGTTAACTAAATCCTTTGCCCGTATTCACGAAACCAACTTGAAGAAACAAGGTATGCTGGCTTTAACTTTTGCCAATAAAGCCGATTACGATAAAATTCAAGAAGACGATACTATAGATATTATTGGCTTAACTGAATTTACACCAGGCAAGCCATTAACCCTTGTGTTTACACATGCAGATGGTAGCAAAGATGAAATTTTAGCGAACCACACTTACAATAATCAACAAATTGAATGGTTTAAAGCTGGCGCAGCGTTAAACATCATTCGTAGGCAAGTTGCTGGTAATTAAGCTGGTGATTTGTAAACAGAAGATCTAATCCCGTCCTTTAAGTGGCGGGATTTTTTATGTCACCAGCAGTCGTATTACTATTTAGCGTCTGTTGCGTCGCACACTTTTGCGTTCTTATCGCTGCGCAGCTTTTATCGTAGCATATAGGTTCACACAAAGCAACCAAAAGGCAAAGGGCACAAAGGCTTTGTTTTCTTTCTTACTTTATCCTGACCTTACGGTAAGCCGTCAAATCACTTTGCTAGGCTATAGTAAATGAGATAATGTTTATTTTTAAGAAAAAAGCATCTGTAGCAATAAAAACTTCACGCCATTGTATCAGTACAACGAGTAGAAAATAGTCGGCAACCTGTTGTACAGGTACAATTGCTTGCCGCAAACTGCGGCGAGCCGTCGAATAGGTACAACAGCTTCCTGCAACTTGCGGCAGCCTTTTGTATAGGTACAATTGTTTGCTGCAAACTGCGGCAGCTTGTTGTACAGGTACAATTGCTTCGTGCAAACTGCGGCAAGCTGTTGTATAGGTACAATGGGTAGCTGAAAATGGGAAAATGTAGTTTTTTGAGAAAATTGGATGAATGATATTGGATTTTATTTGTGTGTGATTTTGTGATAACTGCATTTTCTCTTTTATAACATTCCTTGTCACACAAACCCATTAGCTTCACGCCATGTTTTACAAAATACTAACCGTTGCAGCGCTAGCAACATTTGAGATTTACGCAGCTATACCTACGGGTTTTTTAATGGGTTTATCGCCTTGGGTAATCTTTTTTGCTAGCTTAACGGGTGGTATTGTTGGGGTGTTTGTTGCCGCATTTTTGGGTGAAAAAATTGAAGCATTTATTGGCAAATATCGTAAACCTAAGCTGGTAGTAAAAGAGAAAAAGCCAAACCTCGCTCACAAGCTTATGGAAAAATATGGCGTTATTGGTTTGGGGTTTTTGGGCACTGTTACAGTGGGCGCACCAGTAAGCATTGCCGTTGGTGTTGGGTTTAATGTTCCCATGCATAAATTAGCCATGTGGTGTTGTATTGGTGTTTTAACCCGTTGTGCAGTATTTACAACCATTGGACATTTTGGTATTCAGTTGTTTTAAATAAATTTTTTAAAGTGGCCTGTTAAGCAGAAATTGCCATTTTCAAATTACCCCCAAATCAATAACCTCATGCGTCAATTTATTGTAGCAGCTTTTATAGTAATCGCTTCAAGTATCTCATTATCTGCCCAAACAAAAATTACCCCCGATGAAGCGGCAAAGCACATAGGCGATAGTGTAACGGTTTGTGGTAAAATATTTGGCGGTAGATATTTTGACCGTGGTGAGAACAAAATCACCTTGTTAAATATGGGGGCTGCTTATCCACAATCGCCTTTAACCATTGTAATAGAGCCAGATAATAGAAAGAATTTTACCAACAAGCCTGAAGAATTTTACGCCGACAAAGAAGTGTGTGTAACAGGTGTGGTAAAAGAATACAAAGGCAAGCCACAAATAATTATTGCCAAAGAAGCTGAAATTGTAGTGAAACCTTAGTTATAAGCGTACTATTTTAAAAATTGGTATGGGTGTTTTAAATTGTTGGTTTACATCCGATTGTTTGTAAATTGTTTTTGCAACATCCATTCCTTTTACCACTCTACCAAAGGCAGCAAAGCCTAGTTTATCGGCCATATTTTCACCGCCATAGTCAAGGCCAGGCTCGTCATCCATACAAATGAAAAACTCAGTAGTCGCACTACCGGGCTCGTTTCTAGCCATCGAGATTACACCTGTTTTGTGCAAAATGCCAGTTTGCAATGTGGTTTCGTGTGGTGTACCTTTTAAGCTTCTTGCCTTATCATTATTAGTTTTCCAAAGGCCACCTTGTATCAATTCTGTTTTAGGTGCATCAGATGGTTGGTTGGTGATATTCAGTACACGATAAAAATTACTGTTGTCATAAAAACCACTATCTACATAAGCCAAAAAAGCACTTGCTGTTTTAGGGGCATTTTTGTCAAATAATTCTAGTTCTATATCGCCATAAGAAGTTTCTATTACTACATGCGGATTGTCATATACCTTTTTGCTTTTGCAAGCAAAACCGCAACAAATTAAAATGATAAGAATGGCTATTTGTTTCATACTGTGTGCAAAATAGTATTTAAACTAGTTGCTACAAAAGCTGACGAAAAACATGTAGCAGAAAACTTGAGTTGTATATATTTACATAACCATTAACTGTTACAATTACCTAGCATGCAGAACATCTATTTACACCACAATCACCAAGAAAAGCATTTAAAAAGCTCAGAACTATTGACTGATATTGTAATAGGTATGAGCGATGGTTTAACGGTGCCATTTGCCTTGGCAGCAGGGTTAAGTGGTGCAGTAAGTAATACCAGCTTAATAGTGGTGGCAGGTATTTCAGAAATTGCAGCAGGTTCTATTGCTATGGGTTTAGGTGGTTATTTAGCAGGCAAAACAGAGCAAGACCATTACAATAGCGAGCTAAAAGTTGAATACGACGAAATAGAAACCAAAACAGAAGTTGAAAAAGAAGAGGTACGTATCTTTTTTAGAGATTGGGGTTTTAGTAAAGAATTGCAGGATAAAGCGGTAGAAGAAATTTGTAAAGACAAAGATCGCTGGGTAGAGTTTATGATGAAACACGAGCTTGGGTTGGATAAACCAGACCCTAAACGTGCTACCAAGAGTGCTTTCAATATTGGCTTGTCGTATGTGTTGGGTGGTTTAATACCGTTAAGTCCTTACTTCTTTATTGATAATTCGGTAGATGCTTTAAAAGTATCTGTATTAGTTACGTTGGTGTGTTTGTTTGTGTTTGGCTATTTTAAAAGTAAAATGACAGGTGTAAATCCTTTGCTAGGCGGGCTTAAAGTAATGATGATAGGCGCTGCTGCTGCGGCTGCTGCATTTGGTATTGCTAAAGCGATTGATGGGAAGTAAAGATGCATTTTAAACAGACTTATAAACGAGTGATATGGGATTATTTAATGGGAAATCAAAAAAATGGGAAAGAATTGAATTCGATGAATCTGTTCTTGAAAATCTTACAATAAGAGAAAAAGCAGAAAGAGAAACAAATAGAGATTTGCATAAACCATTAGAACAGTTGGTATGTGATGTTCATGAAGAAACACATAATCCAAATAGAACCGCTCTAGAAAATATCGCAGGTGCACAAAAAAGAATGGTATCGATGATGGCAAGAATGTCAATCGCTAATGATAAAATGTCCAAACATATAGTGAACTTAACTTGGGCTGTAACGATTATGACATTTATTATAATGATGCTTACATTCTGGATGATTTTGAAATAAGGGTATTAAATAAAAAACCCTCCAAGAAATTGTTTCTTGGAGGGTTTCGATATTCAGAAATCATCTTACGCATTAATAATCTGCACAAATTCATCTACAATGAGCGATGCGCCACCAACTAGGCCGCCATCAACATCGGGCTGAGAAAATAACTCAACGGCATTGTTAGCTTTTACGCTACCACCGTATAAAATTGAAATATTGTTGGCTACATCTGCACCGTATTTGGCAGCAAAATGTGAGCGGATAAAGGCGTGCATTTCTTGTGCTTGTGCGCTGCTAGCGGTTTTGCCAGTACCAATAGCCCAAATTGGTTCGTAAGCAATCACTACTTTTTGTATCGCCTCTGCTGATAAATGGAACAAACTTTCGGTTAATTGCGTAGCCACATAAGCGTTTTGTGTATCGGCCTCACGAATATCTAAAGGCTCGCCACAACAGAAAATAGGTATGATGTTGTATTCTAAAGCGATGTTCGTTTTATCAGCTAAAAAAGCGTTTGATTCACCGAAGTATTCACGTCTTTCTGAGTGGCCAAGAACCACGTAGTTGATGCCGATTGACTGTAACATTTCTACTGAAATTTCGCCAGTGTAAGCACCGCTTTTTTTGCTGTAAATGTTTTGTGCAGCTACTTGTAAGAAAGGATTGCCAGCCAATTTTTTCTTAGCCATCATTAAGTAAGGTGCAGGTACTGCGAATATGGCTAGTCTGTTTTCGTTTACGTTTAATGTTGCCGATGCAAAAGCATCTAGTAAAGTGTTTGCTTGTTCTAAAGTGCCATTCATTTTCCAGTTGGCTGCTGCAATTTGTTTACGCATGGGTAAGTTTTGAAGTTTAAAGTTTGGTGTTTGTAGTTTTATGTTTTAACACATAGTCACAGAAGGCTCATAGTTTTTATGTAGTTATTCTATGTGACTAGATGTCTATGTGGTTAATGCTTTGAGGCTTCAAAGATATGTTTCAGTATGCCAATTTCAGCATCGGTTAGGCTTTGATGCTTCATTTGTTTCCAATTATTAATGTCTATATAGGCTTTTTCTAAATCGTATTCTGCTAAAGTACCCCAAGTGAAATTTGGTATTTTGGTTGGTAATAATCCTGCGCCAAATACATTGCAACACACACCAATAAACGATCCTGTATTGATAGATGAATTGATGGCAACACGACTATAATCACCCATTAATACGCCACATTTTTGCCCACCCGATACAAAAGTATTAGCGCCAGCGTTCCAAATTTTTACGTCGCCACCAGTATTTTTTACATTGCTATTGCTGCTGCCTGCGCCAAAATTGCACCATTCGCCAATTACACTATCGCCTAAATAGCCATCGTGTGCTTTGTTGCTATGCCCTTGAAATACCACGTTTTTAATTTCGCCACCAACCACGCAATTAGGGCCAATAATGGTAGCACCGTAAAATTTGCTACCCATTTTTACCAAACTATTGTTGCCAATTACCAAAGGCCCACGTAACATAGAACCTTCCATTATTACTGCGTCTTTAGCAATATAAATAGGGCCAGTAGAAGCATTGAGCGTACAGAAATCGAGTGTTATATTATCTTCAAGGAAAATGTCTTGTGCATTAATTACTTGATTGGTATGGTTAATTGGCTGCGATGTTTTGTTCTTTGTTAAATGGGCAAAATCTTCACGAATCATTTTGTCGTTCCAGTGAAATAATTGCTGCGGATATTTGATGCATTCAACATCTAGCACGTCATAAATATTCTGAAACCATTGCAGGCTCTCTTTTGGGTTGAATGTATGTGATGGTTCGGTACTTCTGCCAGCAATTAAACCACAATTATTAGCTAAAGCTTCACCCATTTGTAACGATAAAATTCTGTCAAGCAAATGGTCTGTCAACATGATGGATGCATCTACCCAAATATGGTCGCCTTCTTCAATTGAAGAATAAAGAGGCTGTAAATATTGGTCGGTATGAATGAACACTTGTTGCTTGGTTCGCAAAGCCCATCTTTCTGCAATGGTTACTATGCCAAAACGCAATGCTGCAATGGCTTTGGTGGCTGTAAGTGGTTGTAAATAGTTGCGTTGTGCGTTATCAAACAAAACGATAGCCATAGTAAAGAATTGGCTACAAACTTACGGCAAGAAGCCCCAGCCCTAAAGGGAGTTTTTAAAATCAATTTTCATTAATTAAACCACAGCGCAAAGAAGGAAGGAAGAATGAGAAAATACTTACCTCTATTGCTCTTTGGTTTATATTGTTGTCATTATTGTTTCAATGTTTTAGGAAATAAAAATATTAGTAAGCAAATTGGACAAATACTGTAGATGTTTACCAATAATGTAAAATCTGTTCTTATCCTATCAATCAGTGTCATCCGTGTTCCTATCCTTTCCCTAACTTGCAGTTTCTAAAATTTACATGTTATGAACTTTGGAACATTTGCATACCCATTACCACCTAACGAACCTGTATTACAATATGGCGCTGGTAGCCCTGAAAAAGCAGCCTTGAAAGCCACTTTAAAAGAGTTGAAGAAAAAGCAAATTGATGTGCCAATGTACATTGGTAATAAGGCGGTAAAAACTGCCAACAAAGTAGCCATGCATCCACCGCATGAAAAAGCTTTTACGCTTGGTTATTTTAATATGGGCGAAGAAAAACACGTTACACAAGCCATAGCTGCAGCACTTGCTGCTAAAGAAGCTTGGGCCAATATGAGTTGGGAAGCAAGAGCGCATATCTTCTTAAAAGCGGCCGATTTATTGGCTACAAAATATCGCTATCATATTAATGCTGCTACCATGCTTGGGCAAAGTAAAAATGCCTACCAAGCAGAGATAGATGCGGCTTGCGAATTGATTGACTTTTTACGTTTTAATGTACACTACTTAAGCGAGATTTATAAGCAACAACCTGTGTCTTCACCAGGTATGCATAACCGCCTAGAGTGGCGACCTTTAGAAGGTTTTGTGCTAGCTATTACGCCATTCAACTTTACGGCTATTGGTGCCAACCTACCTGCTAGTGCTGCCATGTGTGGCAATACAGTGGTATGGAAACCTGCCGATACGCAAGTCTATTCAGCACAGATGTTTATGAAAGTGATGAAAGAAGCTGGCTTGCCTGATGGTGTTATCAACATGATTTATGTAGATGGCCCAACACTTGGTAAAGTTTGTTTCTCGCACCCTGATTTGGCTGGTGTACACTTTACAGGTAGCACCGCTGTGTTTAATACCATTTGGCAATCTATAGGAACCAATATTGCAAAGTTTAAAACCTACCCACGCATTGTAGGTGAAACTGGCGGTAAAGATTTTATTATGGTGCATAAAAGTGCCGATGTAGATGTGGCTGTTACGGCTTTGGCTCGTGGGGCTTTTGAGTTTCAAGGGCAAAAATGTAGCGCTTGTTCTAGGGCTTATATACCTAGCAATTTGGCCTATGCCATTAAAGAGAAATTAGTAGCTGCTTTAGCTAGTATGAAAATGGGTAGCGTAGAAGATTTTAGCAATTTTATTACAGCTGTAATTGATGAGCGTAGCTTTAAGAAAATTACCAAATACATAGACGAAGCTAAGAAGGATAAAAAGGTGAAAATTATTGCTGGTGGTAATTACGATAAATCTGTTGGGTATTTTGTAGAACCTACCGTAATTGAAACCAAAGACCCTAAATACTTAACCATGTGCGAGGAAATATTTGGGCCAGTATTAACCATTTATGTATACGATGCTGACAAATACGAAGAAACCCTAGCGGTGGTTGATAGCACATCTGCCTATGCGTTAACTGGTGCTATTATTGCGCAAGACCGTTATGCGATAGAAGTTGCCACCAATACTTTGCGCAATGCGGCTGGTAATTTTTATGTAAATGATAAATGTACAGGTGCAGTAGTTGGTCAGCAGCCATTTGGCGGTGCAAGGGGTAGTGGTACTAATGATAAAGCTGGTAGCCAACTTAACTTATACCGTTGGTTAAGTGCAAGAACCATTAAAGAAGTATTTGTACCACCAACCGATTACAGATATCCATTTGTGATGGAAGCATAAATGTGTGTTATTGAATTAGATAGATAAGAAAAGGTGGTTAAGCAAATCAATGCTTAACCACCTTTTTTAATAATGATATCTGCAAGAAAGTATTTCAATGCTTGTATCTTTTATTTGATACACTAATCGATGCTCTTGATTAATTCTGCGATTCCATTTGCCTTTCAAGTCGTGTTTTAATGGTTCTGGTTTACCAGTACCTACAAATGGTGTTGCTGCAATTTCTGTAATAAGTGCTACTATTTTTGAGAGCATTTTAGTATCAGTTTGTTTCCACTCGTTTAGCTGTGTAAGTGCAAGTGGACTCAATGTTACGGCTCTCATTATCTACCATATTTTTTTCTTGTAACTCATTTACCGAGAAAGTAATGCCTTTGCCCTCTTCTAAATCTTTAGCGGCTTGCATTAAATAGGTTTTGTTATTTGGCGAGGCTAATAAGTATTCGGTTTCATCTACCGCTTCCGAAACAACAATATCAATCGTTTTATCTTTAAATGCCAGCTTTATAGAATTTAGTAATTCTATTGATAGCTCATTTACGTTTAAGTGGTAAGTTGTTGTCATACATCAAAGTTATTAGTAAAGGTAAATTTAGAAAAATTTCTTTTGCTTGTTTGTGTTTTTGTATTTTAGGGAGATGAAAATAAAAACATGGTTATGGCAAGCACCACTTGGGTTAATACTAGTAGGTGCAGGATTAAGTATGGCAATAGATGCAGGTAGCCAAAAAGCCAATGGGCAGGCTTGGTTTTGGTATGGTACTTTAGCGTTGGTTCTATTTAATGCAGGGCTTTGCGTATTTGGTGGCGCTATTATAAAGCGGGTAAAAGATGAGATGAAAGAAAAATAGCTCTTGCAAGCGAATTGTAAAGGCTATTTATTATAAAATATTTTATAAGTAGCATTCCTTAGTTTTTTGTGTAGATTTATATAATTTAAACAATGGTTCTTTACTAAGAACCCTATGAAATATTAAGTTATGGAAACGATAAAAGCGATATTTAAATTTATTGATACGATAGACGTCACAATTGAACAATTCGAAGAAGATTGTTGCTTTGAAGCCGGTACATTAAAAGTCGCAGAGGAAAAACAAATTTCACTACCAAAAGCAATAACAAGAAAAATTGCAGGGAAATATGGTTCTAGAATGGCTGAATTGGGGTTCTATATTATTGATGGAGAAGCTTTTGGAAAGGAAACGGATATTATTATGATGGAAGATATAGGAAGAACTTTTTTGAAATAATGTTCTATCAAACTTATTCTACTTTGTAATGGCTTATTTTTTTATTGTTCTAAGATATAAATAAGTCTGAATAATTAATCTTTGCTCCCTTTGCCTTCTTTGTTTCTTTGTGTGAAATACCTACGCTTCAATAAAAGCTCAATAGAATTGTAACCGATGCGAGGTGCGACGCATATGCAGCATCATAGTAGTACAAAAGCCGGCAACTTAATAAAACAAAAGCCCCGCATCGTAATGATGCAGGGCTTTCTAATGTTTTAGTTTGCGTTAGATGCTTCCTTCGTCAGCATGACAAAATGAGACTAAGCTAATTTTGCTTGTAAAGCTGTGTCTAAAGCATCTAAGAATTCTTCTGTGTATAGGTAATGCTCACCATGATTTACTTTGTTGCCGTAAATACATACTGCTAAATCTTTGGTCATTTTACCGCTTTCTACCACTTCTACGCACACTTTTTCTAGTGCATGGCAAAAGTTGATTAACTCTTGGTTGCCATCTAATTTACCACGGAATTCTAAACCTCTCGTCCAAGCGAAAATTGATGCGATTGGATTGGTAGACGTTGGTTTGCCTTTTTGGTGTTCGCGGTAGTGACGTGTAACGGTACCATGTGCTGCTTCTGCTTCCATTACAGTACCATCTGGCGTTACAAGGGTAGAAGTCATTAAACCTAAAGAACCGAAACCTTGAGCTACGGTATCGCTTTGTACGTCACCATCGTAGTTTTTACAAGCCCATACAAAGTTGCCGTTCCATTTAAGGGCACTAGCCACCATGTCGTCAATTAAGCGGTGCTCGTAAGTAATACCAGCTTCAGCGTATTTGGCTTTAAACTCGTTTTGGTACACTTCTTCAAAAATATCTTTAAAACGACCATCGTATTTTTTAAGGATGGTATTTTTTGTAGACAAGTATAAAGGCCATTTTTTAGCCAATGCTTGGTTGAAACAAGCACGTGCAAAGCCATAGATACTTTCGTCGGTATTGTACATGGTTAATGCTACACCATTGCCTTTAAAGTTGAATACTTCGTACTCTTGTACAGTACCATCTTCACCTTCAAATTTAACAGTTAGTTTGCCTTTGCCTTTGGTTACAAAGTCAGTAGCACGGTATTGGTCACCAAAAGCGTGACGACCGATACAGATAGGGGCGGTCCAATTTGGTACTAGGCGTGGTACATTGCTACAAACAATTGGCTCACGAAATACAGTACCATCAAGGATGTTACGAATAGTACCGTTTGGCGATTTCCACATTTGTTTTAGCTTAAACTCTTCTACACGTTGCTCGTCTGGCGTAATGGTAGCACATTTAATACCAACACCATATTGTTTAATAGCATTTGCAGCATCGATAGTTACTTGGTCGTTGGTTTCGTCACGGTATTCCATGCCTAGATCGTAGTATTTAATATCCAATTCTAGGTAAGGAAGAATTAATTTGTCTTTAATAAATTTCCAGATAATTCTGGTCATTTCGTCGCCATCTAATTCCACTACCGGATTGGCAACCTTGATTTTTTGTGGCATGTTATTACGTTTACAAATTTTTAATAAGGGTTACAAATGTAATGGAATACTATTTTCGTAGAACACAAACTATTGTGCAATTATTAACGTATAGTGTAGTTGTCTTGGCAACAATTAAATACTTAGTTAATGAGTATTTGAATAATGCCTTTAGTAATTTTAATTATTTTCACGCTAAAATTGTACAATGCCAGTTATTTCTATGTTTTATGGCCTAATTGTAAGTATGTATTATTTAGATACAAAGCAGCACAATCTGCCTCACATTCATGTTAAATATGGTGAGATGGAAGGTGTTTACCAAATTCCTGAGGGGATTTTACTTACTGGAAATTTGCCTTTAGCAAAAGAAAAACTAGTACAAGCCTGGATTGAAATTCACAAGGAAGATTTACTTGCCGATTGGCAACTGGCGGTTACTGGTAATACTATTTTTAGAATTGACCCATTAAAATAGAGCTATGAATCCTCGAGCAAAAGCGGTTATTTATGAAACACCTTTCAAATTAATTGTGACATTTCAAAACGATGAAATGCGAGAGTTTGATATGCAACCTTATTTGCATTATCCAGTATACCAACATTTACAAGATGAAGTATTATGCCGCCAAGTAAGTGTTATAAACGGCATTATTGTTTGGGATGAAGAAACGGATATAGATCCAGATAGATTATATACAGATAGCAAAAGCTTGTCTATAGTTTCATAATTACTTAGCTGTCGTTTTGTTGTTTATACAAACTATTGTGCAATTATTAACGTATATAATGGTATGCGAAAACTGATACCATATCAAGCTGTACAACTGTTATTATTGTTAATGATAATTGGCACAAGTAGCTGTACTAAAAAAGTAATTATGATGGAAACACCAACTGTAACGCCTGTTACACCTATACCAATACCTGCTACATCTGTTTACAAATCGTACTTGGCTTTGGGTGATTCTTATACTATAGGTCAATCGGTTGATAGTGTAGATAGATTTCCTGCGCAAACCGCAGCCATATTAAAACAGCAAAATGTCAATATTGTACCGCTGCAATATATTGCTACTACAGGATGGACAACCACGAATCTTGCAACTGCTATTACAAGTGTTAACCCCAAAGGTCCATTTGATGTGGTGACGTTATTAATTGGTGTGAATGACCAATATCAAAACAGAAATATTAATGACTATGCAGGCCGTTTTTTACAGTTGTTACAAACGGCTATTCAGCTTTCAGGCAATAAGCCCAATCATGTATTTGTGCTAAGTATTCCTGACTATGGCGTAACGCCTTTTGGTGGCAATAATCCAACCATTAGCCAGCAAATAGATGCTTACAATGCCATAAACAAGCAAGTAACACAAAGTATTCAAGGTGTAAATTATATTGATATTACACCTGCATCAAGATTGGCAGCCGCATATAAAAGCTTAATAGCGATAGATGGCTTGCACCCAAGTGGTAAGCAATACAAATTATGGGCAGACTTGCTAGCACCACAAATGGCAGCTGTGTTGAAGTAACTACATCTTAAATACTGCATCATCAATGCCTTTGTTGATGATGTAATTAGAGTAAGTAATTTCTACTCTGCCTTTTTTGTTGCGCAGTTTTTCTGCTTCGGTTTCTGGCTTTTTATTGTCATCAAATTCTAGTGTGATGCCTTTTGGTAGCTTGTAATCTTTGGTGTTGAAACTAAACACTACTTTATCTGGTAGGCTGTAGTTAGCAAACTTTCCGTAAGTCATTTCTATATCGTAAGTACCATTTTCTTTGGTAGTAGTTACAGCTTTGCGAATGAGTAAATTGACTTCATCAATGTATAAAGTGGTCAATACAATATCGCTGTTATCGCTGCTAGGTAACAATTTTACTATTTTCACTTTGATGCCGTTTAACACAGATTCACCAGCAGCAATAGCCACAAAATCTTTACCGCTAATAAGTGAATTCATGTTTACTGAAACACCTCCTTTTGGTAATAAAGAAATGCCGCCATCTTTTTTCAAACGAAATTTGTTAGGCTTTTTAAAATACACTTTTACCCTACCTAACGGTGCTTTTATAAAAGCTACATCAGTTTTCATTTTGCCATCTGCTTCATAATCGTTTACTGCATCAAGCTTGGCTTTTACTTTATTTATTAGTGCTGTAACATCTTGTGCACCTACTGTGGTGTGTAATGCAAAAAATATGATAAAGGTGAGTAGTTGTTTCATGTGTTGATGGTTTAATTGCTGAATAGAGTTGTCATTCTGAGGAACGAAGAAGATGCCTATATTTGGTTAGTTGCTTCGTGCCTCAGCATGACATTTAACTTAAAATGTCTTTCTTTTTAAAAATGAGGATGGCTGCTGTAACAAAACCTACGATGTGAATTAGCAGTACCAAAATTGAGTTGATGATTTTCTCTGGCCTTAGTACCGAGCCAATAATAGACTCGTTGGTATCAGTGACTTTCATGTCAAAAAACTCTTTCCAATCGTTCATGTGTGTGGTGAACAAAAATGGCTTGATGGCATTGAAAATAGGAATGTTGAGTGTACTTAAAATGGTGAAAAATATAATCACACTCATGGTTGCAACAATTGGCCCTATTGAGTTTTCGGCAAAAACTGACAATAAAAAACCAAGTGCTGCCACAGTAAGCATGGCTACTGCTGCAAAGCCAAATGCGCCCACATAACGCCAGAAAATATCACCATTTTTTAGTAGTACTACGTAGCTACTTTTCATTAAAAACAGGTCGTCTGTGCCAAAAATTAACATGCTGCCAAACAAGGCTAAAATGGCTAGCCAAACTAGTAACATCATGGTATACACTGCTGCTGCTGCAAACTTTGCGAGCATAAACTGTGTGCGACTAATAGGCTTTGTGAGCATGATGCGCAATGTGCCCATGTTAGCCTCGCCACTAATCATATCGGCTGCAATTAAGGCGATTAATAGCGGTACGTGTACCAGCAATAGTTGCAACATAATGTAGCAAACCAAGTAGCCGTTTAAGATGTTACCATCAATAGTTATTGACGATGACAAGTCACGCATCATAAACTCAGCATAGGTTTTACCATCCATTTTTAACCCTAATTGTATGATGGTAATTAATGCAGTAATTGCTGCAAATGCAATGTATGTGCGTGGCCTACGAAAGATTTTGTATAACTCAATTTGTATAAGCTTGTACATGTTGGTTGGTGCTAGTAATTTGTAAAAAATAGTCTTCTAAACTGTGGCGCGGCTGTAGCGAAATCACTTCAATATTCAAGTTCACTAAATCTTTGTGTAATTGAGGAATGACTTGCCTATTGAGCTTTAGAAAAATGTTGTTGTTACGTGATGCTTGTACATGTTGTTGCCAATTGCTTTGTGCTAATTGTTGCAGTGCCAATGCGTTATCTGTAGTAGTAATTTCAACGATAGTTTGTGCAGGGTCAAACAATTCATTGGCATTACCCTCTATTAGCTTTTTGCCTTTGTCAATAATTAAAACACGAGTTGCTACTTGTTCAATTTCATTTAGTAAATGTGATGATACCACAACCGTCTTTTTCATGTCTCTACTTAGGTGTAGAATCAGGTTTCTAATATCAGCAATACCTTGCGGGTCAAGACCATTGGTAGGCTCGTCAAGCACTATTAATTGAGGGTTGTGTATTAAAGCTATGCCAATGCCAAGTCTTTGTTTCATACCTTGCGAGAAGGTTTTAACTGTGTCTTTGGCACGTGTTGCTAGCCCTACCATTTCTAGCTGATCCATAATGAGCTTATCTGTTACTTTCACGCCACTCAGTTTTGCAAATAGCTTGATGTTTTCGTAAGCTGATAGATATTTATAAACATCAGGCTTTTCAATGACTGCGCCTACTTGGCGCAATATCTCGTTGCGATGTGTTTTTAATGGCAAGCCAAATAATTCAATATCACCTGATGTAGGTTCTATCAACGTCATTAACATACGAATGGTAGTGCTTTTACCAGCACCATTTTGCCCTAAAAAACCATACACATCACCTTGATTGACGGTAAAAGAAAGGTCGCTGACGGCTTTGAAATCTTTGAATTGCTTAGATAGATGGGAAACTTTTATAACCGGTTGCATAGTGCTATAACAATGAATTGTAAAAGTAGTTGTGTATTGGTGATTAATAATTAACCGCTGATTAATTATGATTGATTGATGTGCTATGATATTAAAAGATTAACATTTTGAAATCAATACATGATTTGTTGAATTCTAGTCATCATGGCAAATCATTGACCATCATTATTCATCAGCGGTTAACACTTTCCTTATCGCTTCTGCCTTTAACAAACATTCTTCATATTCTTGTTCAGCAATGCTGTTAAACGTAATGCCACCGCCTACTTGGTACGATAAATATTGGCTTGAAGCATTGTACAAAATACTTCTGATGATCACATTAAAATCGAAGTCTTTGTTTGGGGTAATGTAACCAACTGCACCTGAATACAGCCCTCTACTGCTTGGTTCGTATTGGTTGATTAATTGCATCACTTTTTGTTTGGGTGCGCCTGTCATGCTGCCCATAGGAAAAGTGGCTTGTAAAATATCTGCAAGGCCTGTTGTGCTATCGATTTCACCAACAATGGTAGAAATCATTTGATGTACTTGTGGGTAAGTGTAAATGCCAAATAATTCTTCTACCTGTACACTACCTTCTTTACAAATGCGACTTAAATCGTTACGTACCAAATCTACCACCATTACATTTTCTGTGCGGTCTTTATGGCTAGTAAATAACTGTTGCTTAAGTGCATTATCTGCTTCAGTATTTTTTAGATTTCTTTTAAAAGTACCTTTTATAGGCTGAGAAATTAGTCGATTTCTTTGCTTTTTTAAATAACGTTCAGGGCTTGCGCACAGCAAATACTTATCGTTTAGCTTGTAATAGCTGGCAAAAGGATTAGGCGAAATCGCTGTTAGTTGTTGGTAAATGGCAAGCGGTTCTATGATTGCATTTTCTACATAAAATTCTTGACAGTAGTTGATTTCATAGCAATCACCACGTAAAATATGTTGCTGAAGATTTTGGATAGTTTGCAAGTAATCTGCTTTGCTCACACGTGCTTGTATGGCTAGTTCTTGGTTCTGTGTTTTTTGTTCTGTGGTTTGTGTTGCTGCTATTTCTTTAAAAATAGAAAGCGGTGTTTTCGTTAAACTTTCAATCTTTAATTCAGTTGCAGATAGTTGGAGCACTATTTCTGGTTGGTAGAAATAAATTGGCTGAAAGCCAATGTTATCATGCTTTTGCTGCCCTAATAATTGCTGTAAAACGCTGTGATAATCGTAGCTAATATGCCCAAATAACCAATCGTTGGTTTGGTGTAAAAAACTGGCTAATGCACTTTGATGATTGCTAGTAGGCGAGAAGCGAGTTACTTCACCTACGGCCACCAAACATTCTACGCTATGGTGTAGCGATGTGTATTGGTGATTGTCTAAAAAAGAACAGCTATTGTATTGGTTAGCCCAATGCAATAGCTGTTGCTTTGTTGTAGAAAAATCGTGTATTAAAAATGTGTCTATAGCTCTTTGCACAAATAAATGGGTGCGTTTAGTAACGATGATTAAAAGTCATCATCTTCATCGTCGAAACCTCCGCCTTTGGTATCAAACAAATCAAACTCTTTAAAGTCTTCATCCAACTTAAAGTCTTCATCATCGTCTTTTGCTTTTTTACCACCAGCTGCTGGTTTTTTAGCGGCACCACCTTTAGACTTTGGAATATCAAATTCATCAAAATCTGGATCCCAATCATCATCATCACTTTTGTTCCAATCGTCTTCTTTTTCTTCTACATCGTCATCATCGTCGTCATCATCATCACTTTTTTTAGACGAAGCTTTAGCACCCTTTTTTGCTGGTTTTACATCTTCATCATCAAAATCGTCGTCATCATCTTCATCGTCTTCTAATTGTTTTTTACTTTTTGATGATGCTTTAGGTGTAGTACTTGCTACTGGTGTCTTCTTTGCTGTGGATTTTGCATCCTTATCAGATTTAATTGCCATGTTCTAATAAGATTTTATAGAGTAAATTTTCAACTGAAATTTTAATTAACCAAATATATTTTTGTCATTCTGACGAAGGAAGAATCTCATCGGTTTGATTAGATTCTTCCTTCCTCTACATGACAATTTAATTACAATGCTACAATTTGCTCTCTACCAGGGCCATTACTCACATACTTAACAGGTGCACCTACATAACTGTTTATAAAACTAATGTAGCTAGACATGTTTTGAGGCAAATTTGCTGCTTCTTTAATAGATGATGTATCGCAATGCCAGCCTGCATGAGATTCCAATACTGGATCTATTTTAACCTTAGATATTGCGAATGGCACTTCTTGCGTTTGCTTACCATCAATAGTGTAAGCTGTGCAAGCTTGTAGTTCTTCAAAACTATCTAAAATGTCCGCTTTAGTCATGATGATTTTGGTAACACCATTAATCATGCAAGTATATTTTAAAGCTACTAAATCTATCCAGCCACATCTACGTGGGCGGCCTGTTGTAGCACCAAATTCGCTACCTAGTTTGCGTAATTCTTCGCCTTTTTCATCAAATAATTCTGTAGGAAAAGGGCCACTACCAACTCTTGTACAGTAAGCTTTGGTTACACCTAATACTTCGTTAATTTTTTTAGGCGATACACCTAAACCTGTACAAACACCTGCTGAAATAGTATTTGAAGAAGTTACAAATGGGAAAGTTCCAAAATCAATATCTAGCATACTGCCTTGTGCACCTTCGGCTAGTACTTTTTTACCAGCTGTAATTTGATTGTTAATGAAGTATTCGCTGTTAACAACGTTCAACGTTCTTAAAAACTCTAGCGCTTCAAAAAATTCATCTTCCCAGGTAGAAATATCTTCAATAAAATGAAAATTATCTAGTAGTTTTTGGTGTTTTAAACGCAGTTTTATGTACTGAGAAGTAAAACTTTTATCTAACAAATCGCCTACACGAATGGCATTACGACCTGTTTTATCCATATAAGCAGGGCCAATACCTTTTAACGTAGAACCAATTTTGCTATCGCCTTTAGATAACTCACTTGCTTTATCTAAAGCACGGTGCGTAGGCACAATAATATTGGTACGTTCGCTTATAAAAAGGTTCTTTTTTACATCTATACCAAAAGAAGCCACCACATCGCACTCACGTTTAAGTGTTACTGGGTCTAGTACCACACCACCACCAATAATATTAGTAGTATTTTGGTGAAAAATACCAGAAGGAATTTGGTGTAGCACCACTTTTTTATCGCCTACGTACAATGTGTGTCCAGCATTTGGGCCACCCTGAAAACGTGCAACTACATCGTAGTTAGGAGCAAAAAAGTCAACTATTTTACCTTTTCCTTCATCACCCCATTGCAAACCAAGAATTACATCAACCATAATTTGTTATTGAGCCGCAAATGTAAGTGTTGGGTTTTTGTAATTGCGTTTGATGTAGGCATTTTATTTTTTTACAAAAGTTTTCACCATTGGTAAAAAAAATCCTTGAAAGTAGTAAATGGCTTTCAAGGATTTAGTAAGTGTAGTTATCGTGTATTTAGTACATTATTTCTTCCAGCCCCAATCTCTATACACACCTGCATAGGTATCTGGGTAATTAGCTTTTAATAGCAGTAATAATGCTACAGATACTTTGTTTAATTGCTTTCTTAGTTCATTTTTTGTAGCCACATTGGTACTTACTGTGCCATCAGTTGCGTTAGCTGCATCTAGCGTGGTTTTGTATTCGGCAGTAATGCTGGTCCAAAATGTTTTGCCATATTCTTCATTATCAAATCCATCGGCAGCAATAGCAGTAAGCATTAGTGCAAATGCTGCAAGGCGCTCGTTGTGGTCTCTAGGTAGTTGGTATACATTGGCTTGCTTGGTAATGCCATAACGGCTAAACTGTGGTATGGCATTGGCTTTTTTAAACTTCTTTTGTATGTACACTTTTACTTCTGTAACCGCTTCATCTACTTTTTTGTCTAGTGTGCGTAAGGCTTTAGTAATTGCAGGGCGGTTACTACCTGTGCTATTACGAGTGGTTAATGCCGTGCGGTAGGCTTGCACATTGGTAGCAAAACTAGCTTGCGTTACCCAAAGCAAGGTAAGTGTAGGGTTTAGTGCCCATTTGGCTGCTACGGCTTCCATAGTTGCTAAAAAATCGATGTCTTTTTTAGGAATGTTGGTGGCAGATGTACCTGAAGTTGTAGGTGTACCGCCAGTTGATGGTGTAGCATCGGGGCTAAATAGTTTTACAGTTTTCATACAATACAATTTTTGTGGTTAATTGATGCTTGAATGTACGAATAATATAGTATGTGTAAATGCGCATGTTCTATATTTTTTAATACATTAACATTTATAAACGCAACACCTATCTTGTAATGTAATTACAATGATAATGTGGCAGCCACAGTGCTTTGATAATGGCATTACAAATGGTTTGTTAATGCAACGCAGCTGTAACAATTCAATTAAGAATACCGTGGTGAGGCAAAAGAGGGCTTGTATTGGAATTATGAGGGTAGGGTTGAGTAGATTGTACTATCGGTAAAATGGAAAGACTGGTTTATTATTCGTGTTTGAGAGACATCAATTGATTGCGAAAAGATTATTTCATTCACATAAAATAATCTAAGTGCCACCCCTAAAAACTTTTTTAAGTATTTTATCAAGATTGTGAAAAATGGGCAGCTTCTCATGCCAAGAATAATAAATTGGTTCTATTTTTAAGTCACGTAGTTTTCCTAGTACGGAGTCATTTAATAGGTCTGGTAGAACAATAAATAATCCTGGCTCAGTAAGTGTCTCTATGTTTATGCTGTACATTAATAATTGACCGACTGCTGCATAAATACTTTGAGAATTAATGCTAGTTTTTATTTCGAAAATACACTTTAAGTTATTTGTTCCATCACGTATTATCAAGTCCCTATTGCCATCATTACCAATCAAATGTCCCATTTTCGACAACTCATTTGCTAACTCATTAACGACTAAGCCATGTGTGCGTTCAATGATTGTTTTTGTTTTTTTCTCAACTACGCTTGTCCCAAAATGCTCAAGCTTAAATTGGAATGTACGTTCAGTAACTATTGTTTGGTCAACTTTTTTAGGAACAATTTTTAAAATTACGATTTTGCTTTCAGGTGATAAACTTGATACTCTAACTTCTACGACATCCCCTTTTTTTGAATTGCCATATTCTAAAATTTCTCCCGCATCTACAAGACGTATAAATGCTTTCATTGTACTATTGAAAATAGTAGCAAACAGTCCAAATTCGTTCTTACCAGTAACACAAGCCATTGTTGTTGCATTAGCCTCTTTAATTTCTGTAAGTAGTCTAAATTCTGGCTTTAGAACTCTATCCTTAAGTGTTGCAAAAATTTGTGTCGGCTTTTTTATATTGTGTATTTCGAATAGGACAAGAGTATTAATTCTGTCATCATAAATTATATCCAAATCGGTTTCCCATTCACTTATTGCAAGAGGAATAAAAATATAGGTTTCTAAATGCTTAACAAAGTATTTATTTTCTACTTTTTTTAAATATCCTTTTAGGGTATTGAATTCTATAGCTTCATTAATTATTTTATCTCTTCTAGTATTTTGAATGAATCTTAAATCGTAGGCTTTGTTGGAGCCATCGGTATATTTTTTGACTTTAAATTCTACTTCATCGCCTGCTCTGAATTTATGAGCTTCGTTTAACTCTTTTTTATTCCTGTAAATAGTTGTGTCAATAAAAAAGAAAAATGATCCATGTGATGGGGTTTCTATGTATCCGTAACTCTTTTCTACGTCAAACCTATTAATGAAGCCCTTAAAAGTCTGTGTGTAATCTATTTCCATGAGATGCTTAAATCGTGTTAATTTGTGGAAATTAATTGGATAATATTTTGATACATGGCATTTTTATTTCCCTTCCTCTGTATCAAATCTATCTACTCTTTGAATACCGTTTAGTTCTTTAAGCCTTGCTACAAGTTCTTCTAGTTCTTCTTTATCGTGTACAAATACTTTTACAGTACCTTCAAAAATACCTTCACCACTTTCTATCGTAAGGGCAGCAATATTAATACTGAGCTCGCCACTAATAATGTTGGTAATTTTATGAATCACACCCACATCATCTACACCAATAATGCGCAAGCCTGTTAAGAAAGAGATTTCTTTGTTTTTTGCCCACTTTGTTTTTACCACTCTATGGCCGTAATTAGCCATTAATTGTGTGGCATTAGGGCAGTTGGTTCTATGGATAATTAAACCTTTACCAGTGCTTACAAAACCAAATACGGCATCACCTGGTATAGGGCTGCAACACTTGGCTAGCGAGTACATAATTTTATCGCTGCTTTCGCCAAAAATGATGAGCTCGCTTTCTTTCTTGCTATAGTGCTTTTGAGGTTCTACCGCTACTTCATGTACTACTACTTTTGGCTTTGGTAGTTCTAGTTTATCACCTAGTACATGAAACTCTTTCAGTTCTTTTAGGTCATTGGCTTTTACAGCAATATTGTAAAACAAATCAAGCTGCGATGAGAGCTTGTAAAAGCTCATTAATTCATCAATATTGTATTGGCTATAAGCTGCGCCCATACCTTCTAGCTTGCGTTGCAAAATGTATTTGCCATCTTCTGCAATCTTACGTTTTTCCTCACGTAGGCTATCTTTAATCTTGGCTTTTGCCTTGGCGGTAACAACAATGTTTAACCAGTCTTCACTTGGTTTTTGCTTGTTGCTTGTAATAATTTCAATTTGATCGCCACTGCGTAGTTTGTGGCTTATAGGCACTAGTTTGTGATGCACTTTAGCACCAATACATTTAGCCCCCACAGCACTGTGAACCGCAAATGCAAAGTCTAAAGCTGTACTACCTTTTGGCAACATTTTTACTTCGCCTTTTGGTGTGTACACGTAAATTTCTTCGGCTAAAAATGAGGTTTTAAAGTCGTGCAAAAAGTTAACACTGTCTGTATCTTCTTGTGACAATACTTCTCTTATTTGCCCAAACCATTTGTCAAAACGGTCTTCGTCGCTGCTACCTTCTTTGTATTTGTAGTGCGCAGCCAAACCTTTTTCTGCAATTTCATTCATACGCTTGGTGCGTATTTGTACTTCTACCCATTTGCCCTGCGGGCCCATTACTGTGGTGTGCAAAGCTTCGTAACCATTACTTTTTGGGTTACTTAGCCAGTCACGTAAGCGTTCAGGGCTAGGGGTGTATTCATCGGTAATCATCGAGTACACTTTCCAGCATTGTTCTTTTTCTTTTTCTGCTGGCGCATCTAGTATTACACGTATTGCAAAGAGGTCGTACACTTCTTCAAATGATACGCCTTTCTTCTTTATTTTATTCCAAATAGAATGGATGCTTTTGGGTCTGCCATAAATTTCAAAGTTGAAACCTGTAGCAGCTAGTTTTTCTTTTAATGGACGGATAAACTCATTAATATACCTGGTTCTTTCTCGTTTGGTGTCAGATAGCTTTTTTGCAATCTCTTTGTAAGCATCTGTTTCCAAATACTTCATTGATAAATCTTCTAGCTCGGTTTTAATGCTATATAAGCCCATTCTGTGCGCTAGCGGTGCGTATACCCAAACCGTTTCTGAAGCAATTTTCAATTGCTTTTCTTTCTTCATGCTGTCTAGCGTACGCATGTTGTGCAAGCGGTCGGCTAGTTTTATTAATATTACCCTTGGGTCGTCTGTAAGGGTTAATAAAATCTTTTTAAAGTTCTCAGCTTGTTGACTTGTATTGGTATCTACAATATTAGATATCTTGGTAAGCCCGTCTACAATTTTGGCTATTTCAGAACCAAATTCTCTCGTAATGTCATCAAGCGTAACGTCAGTATCTTCAACAGTATCGTGTAGTAATGCGCAAATGGTACTGCGCACACCAAGGCCAATTTCTTCAACGCAAATCATGGCTACTGCCAATGGGTGAAGAATGTAAGGCTCACCACTTTTTCGGCGCATGGTTTTATGGGCTTCTACCGCCATTTCAAAAGCGGTACGTACCAGTTCTCTATCGCCTTTTTTAATTTTTGGGCGTAAGCTGCGCAAAAGAGCACGATAATGGCGAAGAATTTCTTTTTTCTCTTGTTCAGGCGTGAGATTATACTTTGGCTGTGCTGCTGATTCTACTATTTGTTGCGCTTCAATCATAGATAACGAATATAAGACAATAAGGGCTGACTATTAAGTAAGAGTTAACAGTAAATTTTTTGGCTGCATAGGTCTTATAAATTTCCAGTAATAACAAACTATAACTTACCAATGCTGTTACATTTGTCAATATTATGAGTGATACATCGAAAAAAAAAGCGCTTGATTTATTTTTAATGAAACGTGTGTTTCATTTTGTAAAACCATACAGAAACTTCTTTATTGCTAGTTTAACACTAGCCATTGTAATGGCTATTTTTGCGCCAGTTCGCCCTTACTTAATTCAACTAACGGTTAATAAATCTATCCACAATAATTTGCCCATACCTCATTGGATTCAACAAATTATCTTATTAAAAAACAGTAATGATATTTTTAGATTTATTGTTAATATCACCATTTTTCAGATTGTATTCTTGTTGGTAGAATCTGCTGTGCGCTTTGCATTTACATTTATTACATCGTGGCTTGGGCAAAATGTGGTAAAAGATTTACGTGTAACGGTGTACGAAAAAGTGGTGAGTTTAAATTTAAGCCAATTTGATAAAACGCCAATTGGCACGCTTACCACAAGAACCATCAACGATATAGAAAGCATTAACGATATTTTTAGCGATGGGTTAATACCAATTGTGGCCGATTTACTCACCATTATTATTACGCTTGCCACTATGATTTGGATGGATTGGCGAGTAACATTGGTAAGTTTAATTCCTTTTCCTTTTCTGATTGTGGCTACTTACTACTTTAAAGAAAGTGTGAACAAAAGTTTTATGAGTGTACGTAATGCGGTTGCTGCGCTCAATGCTTTTGTGCAAGAACATTTAACAGGTATGCATATTGTGCAAGCTTTTGCTGCCGAAGACAGAGAATTGGCAAAGTTTAATGAGATTAATAAGCAACATCGCAACGCAAACATTAAAGCCATTTTTGCTTACAGCGTATTTTTTCCTGTGGTAGAATTGGTATTAGCCATAAGTACTGGCTTACTAGTTTGGTGGGTGGCTGATAAAAAGTTAGATGCAGGTTTATTGGTGGCTTTTATTTTATATCTTAATCAAATATTTCGCCCATTACGTGTAATAGCAGATAAATTTAACGTGATACAAATGGGAATGATTGCTGCTGAACGTGTGTTTAAGGTATTGGATAATGAAGATATGTTGGTAGAAAGCCCACAGACTACGACCAATGGTCGACAGCCTTTAGAACCAATTCAAGGACAGATAAGTTTTGATAAGGTTTGGTTTGCCTACAATGAGGAACATTATGTACTAAAAGATATTTCGTTTGATGTAAAAGCTGGAGAAACCGTGGCTTTGGTAGGGCATACTGGTAGTGGTAAAACATCTATTATTAGCTTATTAAATAGGTTGTATCATATACAAAAAGGTGCTATTAGTATTGATGGTATTAACACAGAGAACTATCCAATAGAGAAGTTGAGAAGTAGCATTGGTGTGGTGTTGCAAGATGTGTTTTTGTTTTCAGGTTCGGTGCTTGATAACATCACTTTAAGAAACCCATTGATTTCTAAGCAAGCAGCAATTGATGCTTGTAAAATGATAGACTTACATGACTTTATCATACAATTACCAGGTGATTATGATTATAATGTGATGGAAAGAGGTAGTACCTTGAGTTTGGGGCAAAGGCAATTAATCTCTTTTGCAAGGGCGTTATTATACAATCCTGCGATATTAATTTTAGATGAAGCCACTTCTTCTATTGATACTGAAAGCGAACTGCTGATACAAAAAGCTATAGATACATTGATAGCTGATAGAACATCCATTGTAATTGCACATAGATTGTCAACCATTCGCAAGGCAAATAAGATTATTGTGTTAGATAAGGGTGAGATAAAAGAAATTGGTAATCATGATGAGCTATTGGCATTGGGCGGATTTTATAGTAAATTGCACGAAATGAGCTATGATAAGCAGCAGAATCTTGTTGGATAAAAGTATAAAATCTGGCGCTGGATTCATTAACTTGTCACAGTGTATTCGACTTTGAAACAACCTAAATTAATATGTTAAAATATTATCTAACGCAAATAATTATCGATTTAATTCAGAGTCTTACGTGATTAAATGTCTTCATTGAGGATATGTACAATTGTTAAATAACTTTTTTCCACTTTTGACTCTCTTTGGTTCAATTTTTTGTCAGTATCCCCTTATCTTCGCCGCAAATTTGAGAATAGATATGGCGTCGAAAATCATGAAAACTTTATTGGCAGGGGCTTTCAGCATTATTTTATCATTTTTAACTGTGTCTGCTTTTGCAAATGATACTCTTCATAATGCTGCTGCTGACGAACACCATGTTGAGAAAAAAGAAGGCGAAGAAAAATTTAACGTTACTGAAACTATTCTTGATCACATTAAAGATGAACACGGTTGGCATATCATTGGTCACACAACTGTGCCTCTGCCAGTTATTCTATTTACACAAAGTGGTATAGATGTATTTAGTTCTGCACATTTAATAAACGAACATCACGAACCAGTTGTATTTGCAAGTAAAAACAGCTACAAATTATTTGAAGGAAAAATTAAAATTGTAGATGCTGCTGGTAGTATTGATGAAGTTGCTACTAAAGGTTTATATGATCTGTCAATTACTAAAAACGTAGCTTCTATGCTACTTTCTGTAACACTATTACTATTGGTGTTTTTATCTGTAGCGTCTGCTTACAAAAAAACAGGGGTTACTTCTGCACCTAAAGGCTTACAATCATTCATAGAGCCATTAATTTTATTTGTAAGAGATGATGTTGCAAAGCCAAATATTGGTGCTAAGTATGCTAAGTTTATGCCTTTCTTACTAACTATCTTCTTTTTTATATTGATTAATAACTTGCTTGGTTTGATACCTATTTTCCCTGGTGCGGCTAACGTGAGTGGCAATATTGCATTCACTTTTACATTGGCATTTTTTACTTTGATTATTGTAAATATTAATGGTAATAAAGATTACTGGAAACACATTTTTTGGATGCCGGGTGTACCAGTACCAATGAAAATTTTCTTATTACCTATTGAGTTGATTGGTGTATTTACAAAACCTATCTCTTTAATGATTCGTTTGTTTGCGAACATTACAGCAGGTCACATTCTTGTATTAAGTTTAATATGTTTAATCTTCATCTTTAAATCTGTTGCTACAGCCGCAGTAGCTGTACCATTTGCAGTGTTTATTGGTGCTATTGAATTGTTAGTTGCGTTTCTACAAGCCTTTATTTTTACATTATTAGCTTCGTTGTATATTGGTTCAGCTATTGAAGAGCACCATCATCATGAAGCACATCATTAATAAATAACCTTTTTTTAATCATCAAAAACTCTACAACATGTTAGGAGGAAGTATTGCTGCACTAGGTGCAGGTTTAGCTGCAATAGGTGCTGGTATTGGTATCGGCCAAATTGGTAAAGGTGCTGTTGAAGGTATTGCTCGTCAACCAGAAGCTGCAAACGATATTCGTACAAGTATGATTATCGCTGCTGCATTGGTAGAGGCGGTATCTCTATTTGCTGTGGTTGTTGCCCTTTTGGGTAATGGCTAGTACTAATTTGTGCGCTAAGCACAATGGTTTTAAGAAAGCCCAACGCAAAGGGCAATGGGCTTTCTTAATTTTTTGTAAGATGATTGTTAAGACAAAATAACTAACGCATGTTTTTAGAAATTAATCCATTAGTATTGCCAGATATTGGTTTAGTAATATGGAGTACTGTAGCCTTTTTAGTATTATTGTTCTTGTTAAGCAAGTTTGCTTGGAAGCCAATTATGGCTGCTATTAGCGAACGTGAGTCTGGTATTGCTGACGCTTTGTTGCAAGCTGATAAGATGAAAGCTGAAATGGCTAGCTTGAAAAACGAGAACGAGGTGATGATGAATCAAGCTCGTGAAGAAAGAGCAGTTGTGATTAAAGAAGCAAAAGCTGCTTCTGATAAAATGATTGCTGAAGCAAAAGATAAAGCAAAAGCTGAGTACGATAAAATTATTGCAGATGCACAACAAGCTATTTTGCAACAAAAAAATGCTGCTCTAACTGATGTTAAAAATCAAGTAGGTGCTTTGGTAATTGAAGTGAGTGAGAAGATTTTAAGAAGAGAATTAGCCAACAAAGCTGAACAAGAAAGTTATATTCAGCAATTAGCCGAAGTAGTAAAACTTAATTAGCCCCTAACCCCTAAAGGGGAACTAGGAAAGCGGTTAATAATATTTTCACTTAAAAACAAAATGCCCCTTTAGGGGTTTGGGGTATGCCTAATCCACGTTTAGCAGCAAGATATGCCAAAAGTTTAGTTGACCTTTCTGTAGAAAGAAGTCAACTAGAAGTGGTATATGCTGATATGAAATATTTACAGGCTGTTTGTAAAGCTAGCAGTGAGTTTGTTGCAGTTTTAGTAAGCCCTATTATCAAGGCTGATAAAAAAGAAGCAATTATTTCTGCGGTTACAGATAGCAACGTGAGTGAACTAACAACAGCTTTTATTAAGTTATTGGTTACTAAAGGTCGCGAATCTGATTTGTATGAAATTGCAAATGCTTTTATTGGTCAGTACAACGATATTAAAGGTATTCGCACCGTTACTTTAACTACTGCGGTAGCTATTAGCGATGAGTTGAAACAAAGCATTCAAGCTAAGGTGAACAATACACAGTCATCTGGCTCTGTAGAATTAGAAGCTAAAGTAAACGACAAATTGATTGGTGGTTTTGTACTTGAATTTGACAATAAATTGGTTGATGCAAGTATTTTGCGTGATTTAAACGACGTAAAAAAACAGTTTCTGAAAAACCATTATGTGCCTGCTATTTAATAGCTGCATAAAGTATCTAAGCGTTGCAGTGTGCGACGCAACGAAGCTAAATAGATGTACAAAAGCTGGTAACAAAAAATAAAAACAAGAAAATTTTAAACTCTCAAATAATATGGTAGCAATTAAGCCGGATGAAATTTCAGCGATTTTGAGGCAACAACTAAGCAATTTTAATGCTTCTGCTGATTTGGAAGAAGTAGGCACGGTGCTTCAAGTGGGTGATGGTATTGCCCGTGTGTATGGCCTAAATGGTGTACGCAGTGGTGAGCTAGTAGAATTTGAAAATGGTGTTAAAGCCATTGCCTTGAACCTTGAGGAAGACAATGTGGGTGTAGTATTGATGGGTGAAAGTGCAGACATTAAAGAAGGTGCAAAAGTTAAACGTACTGGCCAAATTGCCTCTATTAAAGTAGGTGAGGGTGTTGTAGGACGTGTAATTAATACATTGGGTGAACCAATTGATGGTAAAGGCCCTATTACTGGCGACTTGTACGAGATGCCACTTGAGCGTAAAGCACCAGGTGTTATCTATCGTGAGCCAGTAAAAGAACCACTTCAAACTGGTATTAAAGCGATTGATGCGATGATTCCTGTAGGTCGTGGTCAACGTGAGTTGGTAATTGGTGACCGTCAAACTGGTAAAACTGCTATTTGTATTGATACCATCATCAACCAAAAAGAGTTTTACGATGCTGGCAAACCAGTATACTGTATTTACGTAGCGGTTGGTCAAAAAGCATCTACTGTTGCTGGTGTAATGAAAACATTGAATGATAACGGTGCTATGGCTTACACAACTATTGTGTGTGCTTCTGCTAGCGATCCTGCGCCTTTACAGTTCTATGCGCCATTTGCTGGTGCAGCTATTGGTGAGTTCTTCCGTGATACCGGTCGTCCTGCATTAATCGTATTTGATGATTTATCTAAACAAGCGGTAGCTTACCGTGAGGTGAGTTTATTATTACGTCGTCCACCAGGTCGTGAGGCTTATCCAGGTGACGTATTCTATCTACACAGTCGTTTATTAGAAAGAGCTGCAAAAGTGATTGCTAATGACGACGTGGCTAGTCAAATGAACGATTTACCAGCTTCTATTAAGCATTTAGTAAAAGGTGGTGGTAGTTTAACAGCTTTACCAATCATTGAAACACAAGCTGGTGACGTATCTGCATACATCCCTACTAACGTTATCTCTATTACCGATGGTCAGATATTCTTAGAAGGTAACTTGTTCAATGCTGGTATTCGTCCTGCTATTAACGTAGGTATTTCCGTAAGCCGTGTGGGTGGTAGTGCACAAATTAAGTCAATGAAAAAAGTATCTGGTACTTTAAAACTTGACCAAGCATTGTACCGAGAACTTGAAGCCTTCTCTAAATTTGGTGGTGACTTAGATGCTGCTACTAAAAACGTAATTGATAAAGGTGCTAGAAACGTAGAAATATTAAAACAAGCACAATACACACCATTTACCGTAGAGAAACAAGTTGCTATTATTTACTTAGGTACACAAGGTTTATTAAAAGACGTTGCTGTTAAAAAAGTAAAAGATTTTGAAGCACATTTCTTAATGGAAATGGAAAATAAATTACCAGACGTATTAGCTGAGTTTAAGAAAGGTCAATTAAACGACGATAGCTTAAACAAAATGGTAGAATTAGCAAAAAGCTTATTCCCTCAGTATAAATAGTCTTTTAAGATTGATATTATAAAACAGCCTCGAAATTTTCGAGGCTGTTTTGCATTCAAGGGTTATTTTTTTGTTGACCAGTTGTATTACTACTATGTTGCTTTAGTTGCGTCCTTGTACGTTCTGTAATGCTGCGATTGAATTGTAACTGAAAATTTACTAAAAAGTAAATTATAATTTGCTAAGTATCATTTTTGATGCCTAAATTGCACTTTGAAAGCAAATCACAACAATGAACACTATAGAAGCAAATATTGAAATTACAAGGGCAAACAATAAACTTGCTTCAATTTCAGTTTCGATGCCTGTTTGGAGCAAAGAATCTGAATTTGACGGAAATATTCACGTACAATTGCCATTACTTAATATAGATACCATTGCAAACGATGAAAAAGATGCTGAGTTTGCAATAAAAGAGGCAATTCAATCTTTCTGTATTGCCTCTGAAAAATTTGGCGAAGGCATTGAAAAAGAATTGCAAGCACTTGGTTGGAAACAAGTTGACCAAAATGGAAATCATATTTTAGGTTTTTGTGTGTCAGAAACTGATGAACTTTTGGATAGACTTTTACAAACAGGTGATAGTTATATTAATCCTAAATTAGAAATCGCAGAAGAATCAGAATATGCCTGACCCATTTTATCCATCAGTTGATTTTTCTTTTATTGAACAGCATTTAAAAGATACAGGAAAGTTTGAAGGCTACTTTTCAGTAGGACAGACCAAAACTTTTGTACTTAAAGGTAATAAAGCTATTCATAAGAGAACTATACGAATAAGAGAATTATCCCCGGCTAAAGTATGTTACGAACAAGCCACTTGTCTTGCAGCGAGATTTGGGTTTATGGGGGCTTTGTTAGAATGGTTTGAAGCTAACAAAAACTGGAAAGAAGGTGCTTATTTAAGTCAATAAACCAAAATTTATAACAGACTCTCACTTATTTTAAAGAGTGATTTTTGTAAAATACTCAATGTTCTGAAATACGCTCGAGCCTGAAATACCCCAATCTAACTCTCCTATTATTTAATATCAATTTCAGCTTTTGACTGACAGTAAACAATAAATAGAAACTTTAAGACTATACTGTTGTAGTAATTTCTGTATAGTTATAATACATCATCCATGCGTGTATAACATACTTGTAAGCCTACAAAAAGCCAAAAAACTCGTGTAAAAGCACATTTGCGAAGCGAAAATTGCTCGTTAACTGATTAATTATACATTATTTACTATACAAAAGCCTATTTCTAGTTAAAACCACTTTTGCGCAGCGAAAAAAGCCCAGTTAATTGATTAATTATACATTTTTTACTATACAGAAGGCCTTTAACTCGTTAAAAGCACTTTTGTGAAGCCAAAAAAGCTCCTTCAATCAATTAATTATACATTTTTTGCCATGCAAAAGCTTATTTACTGGTTTAAACCATATTTGTAGCTTAGTAAAAGCATTAACTAAAAGGTTAAGATAGTTTTAGCAATCTTTTATTTGAAATTTCTTTTTAAAGCAGACTTGTTTTACTGCAACGGCTATATTTACATTTTCTAAAACCACATCTTATAACATGGAACAACAACCCAACCAATTAAACATAGAAATAAGCGAAGAAGTAGCAGAAGGTACCTATGCCAATCTTGCAATCATTACACATAGCCATGCAGAATTTGTAATGGATTTTGTAAATGTAATGCCTGGTACACCTAAAAGCAAAGTAAAAAGCCGCATCATATTTACACCAATGCATGCAAAGCGCTTTATGAAAGCAATGATTGAAAATATTGAGCGTTACGAAGCCGCTAATGGTCATATTAAAGACTTGGAGCAAGTAGAAATTCCGATGAATTTTGGTGGCCCTACAGCGCAAGCATAAAAAACTAGTTTGGAGTTTAAAGTCCATAGTTTAAAAGTTTGAGAGTTTAAATAGTTTGAGTTGTAACTAAACTTTTGAACTATATAAACTGCTAAACTTCCTAAATTTTTTTAACTGAATAAACTTTTCAAACTCCAAACTAAATATGTCCTTCATCGCAGAAGCTATAATAGCCTTCGTTACTTACAATAATGTGGTCTAAAACATTAATATCGAATAGGGTAGCGGCCTGTTTAATTTTCTCGGTTAAAGTAACATCAGCTCTACTTGGTTTTAAGTTGCCACTTGGGTGATTGTGACATAGAATAATTGATTTGGCGTTATACTCTAACGCCTTTTTTATAATGGTTCGTGGCTCTATCATTACCATATCTATACCGCCTTCACTCAATATTTCGTGGTGAATAATGTTCTGCGCAGTACTTAAGAACATTACTACAAACACTTCATGGTTTTTATACTGCAATTGCGCTTTTAAAAAGTCGGCAATATCTCGGCTAGATACTATTTTGTCTTTCTTTTTTTCGGTGCTGTCTCTTCTAATGCCTAGTTCTAATGCAGCAGCAATGGTTACCGCTTTTGCTGGCCCAAGCCCTTTAATTTTCAACTGAACAATTTGTTTATAGTTCAATTCGCCAAGGCGTTGTAAATTATTGTTACAACCAGCTAGTAAATCTTTTGCAAGATCAACAGCACTTTTATTAGGCGTACCATTATTAATTAATATAGCCAATAGCTCTGAATTGCTTAAAGCAGATGCACCTTTAATCATTAGTTTTTCTCTTGGTCTATCGTCTGTAGCCCAATCTTTTATAGCAGCCATTATGTATTATTTGAAGCCTCAATATACATCTTGTTTATTTTTTTTTATCAAAAGCATAAATAATCTTTACAACTACCCTTTAAAAAATTACCTTCGCCCCAACCTCTTAATTTGTTATGAATCCCTCAGTAAAAATTTTTTCAGGTACAGGTTCTCAAGATTTAGCGTTAAAAATTGCACAACGTTTTGGTGTGCCTTTAGGAAAGTTAACGATTCAAAAGTTTAGCGATGGCGAGTTTCAGCCCATCTTTTTAGAAAGTGTACGTGGTGATTATGTTTTTTTAGTGCAAAGCACTTACGCACCTACTGATAACTTGATGGAATTATTGTTAATGATTGATGCTGTAAAGCGTGCAAGTGCCTATAAAGTAATTGCAGTTTTACCTTACTACGGTTACGGTAGGCAAGATAGAAAAGATAAGCCACGTGTGGCTATCGGTGCCAAATTGGTAGCTACTTTACTAGAAGCAGCTGGTGCCGATAGAGTAGTAACTATGGACTTACATGCGCCACAAATTCAAGGTTTCTTTGATGTGCCTGTTGATCATTTAGATAGTTCTGCCATTTTTATACCATATATTGAGCAAATGCGTTTGAGTAATCTAGCTTTTGCTTCGCCAGATGTTGGTAGCACTACACGTGTACGCGAAGTAGCAAGTTATTTTAATGCAGATATGGTTATTTGTGATAAGCATCGTAAACGAGCAAACGAGATTGCAAGTATGGTGGTAATTGGTGATGTTGCAGGTAAAAATATTGTATTGATAGATGACATTTGCGATACGGGCGGTACACTAGCAAAAGCCGCTGGTTTATTAAAAGATAAAGGTGCTTTAAGCGTAAGAGCACTATGTACGCATCCAATTTTAAGCGGTAAAGCGTATGAAAATATTGAAAATAGCGTTTTAGAAGAATTGGTTGTTTGCGACACAATCCCTTTAAAAAGGCATAGCGATAAGATAAAAGTATTGTCAGTTGCCGATTTATTTGCCATTGCCTTACGTAACGCCTACGAAAATAAAAGTATTACAAGCCTGTTTATACACTCGCAATTGAGAAATAGAGAACGTGGTGGTATTTAATAATTTATAATTTGGTATTTGAAATTAATTACAGAAGCGGTACAAACTAACAATTGTATCGCTTCTTTAATTTTCGTAAATCATGTAAATTCATTTAATCCTAGTAAATCTACGTTCAGACATCCTATTTTTCGTGTGTTTCCCTTACTTTTGCAATCCAAAAAAATATAAACATGAAAACAGTTACAATCGAAGGACAATTGAGGACCGAAACTGGCAAAAAAGCTGCCCGTCAGTTGCGCTCTCAAGACTTGGTGCCTGGTGTAATTTACGGTGGGGCTACCGAAGTTACTTTTTCTGCTCCTGCAAAAGCGTTTAAAGCATTAGTGTACACTGGTGAGTTTCAATTAGCAGAAGTAAAAGTGGATGGTAAAACATACACGACTATTATGAAAGACTTACAATTTGATAAAGTAAGCGACACTTTAATTCACGTTGACTTGTTAGAGTTAGTAGGTGATAAAAAAGTAATTGCTGACTTACCTATTAAATTAGTAGGTGTATCTAAAGGTGTGAAAGAAGGTGGTAAATTGGTTATTAAAATGAAGAGTGTAAAAGTGAAAACTTTGCCTTCTAATTTGAAAGAATTTATTGAAGTTGATATTACCAACCTTGCATTGAACGAAAATTTACGTGTTGAAGACATCAAAGCTCCAGAAATGGAAATTATGAACTCGCCACGTATTCCTATCGCTTCAGTTGTAATGACTCGTCAATTGAAACAAGAAGAGGCTGCGGCAGCAAAAGATACTAAGAAGAAATAATTCTTTTAAGATACTTTTTACTTGCCCTCTGCAATTGCAGGGGGCTTTTTTGTTGCTGCAATGCATTGCTATTTTTTCAGTTTACGCTTTAGCTGCAATATTTTAAACTTAACGCTATCGTAAATAAGACCAAGTATCAATACCGCAGCGGTAATTAATAGCACATGTAGCGCCATTTGTGCGTAAAGCACACCACTTACCACACCACCAATAAAAAAGAAACCAATAATAGTAAAGCGCAGTTTAATAGACGCACGAAGGCGCAGTTGCTGCTCGGTGGTGGTATAGAAAAACAGTTGTGATAGCTCTATACCCAAATCGGTAAAAAGGCCTGTAAGGTGCGTGGTGCGTACACTTGCACTAGAAATGGTAGTAACCAAAGAGTTTTGTAAGCCCATGGCAAATAACAAACTACAAGCCACCACATCTGGAAGCGAAATGGCTAGTTGATGCCCAAAGCAACCAATGAGTAATAATATGAAACACTCAATAGATGCTGGTACAATGTGGCTATAATGCTCATCTTTACGAGAGGTGTATTCTATTAAAAAACTAGAGACAAACGAGCCAAAAAAGAAGCAAAAGATGTAGAGAAAATATACCAACCCTCCCCAAAAGTTAAGCTTAAACACTTCATCTACAAAAAAGGCAAAGTGCCCGGTAACATTGGTAGTAAGCCGCTGCACGGCCAAAAAGCCCGCCACATTTACCATACCTGCCACAAAAGATAGTAGCGAAGCTATTTGTAAGTTGTGTGTAAGCGTACGTGTTTTTCCTTTATGCCTGAACATAGGCTGCTATTTAAAGCAGTAAGGTAGGGTAAAATGGATAAATGGAAGCAGTGTTAATGGCTTTGGCGTTCCCGCTTGTGGCGGGTCGGGCAATTCGTTTCTAGTCCTCGTACAGCTTCGCAGTACTGTGGGCTAGAAACGAACAGCCCTTACGCATGGTGCAGCAGCCTAGATTGTTTATGGAAATACTAAAGTGAAGAAGCTTTGTTGGTACGCTTGCCCACACTTAGCTGCGTTACATACCAACAAAGGCGAAAATCTATTTTACTTCAAATTATTTACAATACTCTATAGATGACCCTATATTAATATCCCAATATACTACACTAGCATTGATTCTTTCTGTTCTTAAATTATAAAAATAACTACCGCCGAGAACATTGTCGAATTCAATAGAGTCACCCACTTTAATATCATTAATATTTGAGGCATTGCAAATAGTACATTTTCCTTTTCTTGTAGCAATACAGAAATTATTTGTTTGAGTATTAATGAAGGTTACTTTTCCTACCATGACTTATGAAATATTTAAACTAAAAATCGTCTCCAATATTATGTTAGTTATAATCCAATTTCTTTCTATTAAGGGTAGTCAATGTAAGGTCTATTTGAAAAAGGGTTACAATCATTGTATCTACTTATTGTCAATTTTACAGCCTTAAATAAATTATACTTCTTTAAAGCAATAATTCCGTATTCAGAGCAAGATGGATAATGTAAACATTTTGAATAACGCCTCTTTTTAGTTTTTTGATAAACCTGTATTGAAAATATCAAAATCAAATTGAAGGGTAAAGTCAAAATTTTCATTACCCTTTATGGCTTAATTCTGAATATATTTTCCTGATTTCATACCCTTTTTCCTTCGTAGGTATTGGAATTGCAATTGTTCCACCAGATGTACTTATTCTTAATTGAAACGTTTTCTGAGCACTACACCCTTTTACTTCTTGACCTTCTGAAACTTCAATAAATGAAATTTTATCGAATGGTAAATCACCATCTTTTTCTACAAAATTTTCAAGTTTTCCTTTCAATTCAGAAACTTTTGTTTTATACATAACACGTCTATCTGTTAAAGCGAGCCAGTAATTTTGATGCTGACCAGATGAACCGCAACCACCTTTAAAAGTAATAAATGAAAAATAATACACTTTTTCGGTAGCCATTAGTTGATATGTAACCTCACTAGGAAGACCTGATACGATTTCAATTAATGCCATTTTTAGTTTTTTATTTGTTTAAAATTAAAATAAGTCGATGTACTACTGATTATTTAAAAATTAGTTCTTTTAGCGTTTTATAGTATTGCTTTCACCAAGACAGAACCCCTTTTACCCCGCAGGTGACGTCACCACAGGTGCAGAGCCGCCGCCTATTAGCACATAGTCGTTAAACTTGGCTTCGTTGGTGCCTTCGTATAGGCTTTTGCCTATGGCTGCAAGGCGTAGCATTTCTTGCCATAGGGTGTTGCCTTTTATAATTCTGTCCTGTGTTTCTAAATCTCTGTTTTCTATAGCTTCTTCTACTGCATCTATCGCCGTATCAAAGCTTTTGGCAAGGTTATCAAGGTCGGTGAGTTGCGCTTGTGTAAGCCCTTGTGCTGCAAGGTCGGTAAATAGTTTGCCGCCTACACGTACCACACGCTTGGCTAGCTTGTACAAGTCTGCATCGGTTAATCTTGCCAAATCTTCAAAGCCAAAAATGTAGTATTTACCCTTGCCATTGTAGGCGGTATCTGCCATGCCACGTATAGCACGTATGGCCACACGGGTGTTTTCGGCAATCACATTTTTTTCATCGGCAGCTACGGTTACTTCACCTTGTAATTCTACATCAGTGGTGGTGTTGTCAAATGTATCAATGGTTGTTTGATAGGCATCTACTTGGGTAGCGGTAATGTTGCGTTTGGCAAAGTCTGCCAAGTCTCTTGTAATGGTGGCTTTTAAGCCATCGGCTTTCTGCTTTAGGTCGGCATCAGCCATAGAATACAGGCGTGTTTCAACTTTTGTAGGCATGAGTTATAGTTTTATGTTTTAAAAGTACTATAGGTATTTTAAAATAAAAAGTGTTGCTGCATAAATATATTATTTTGTGGATAACTTTTGTGTAGACAAGCGTTCGTCTAGCTACGTTAGCTGTTTTACATGCTACGTTGAAGCAGTGATGCTCTGCGTTATACTTTTGAGGTTGCACGTTATTGTAATGAGCCACTACGTTAAATATTTGAGGGCTAACGTTATTTGTTTGAGCTGCCACGTTGGCAGTTTGAGGTACTACGTTAAGCGTTTGAGGCGCTACGTTGTGCGTTTGAGGGTCATTTTGGCGCAACGTAGGGCGTAGAATGGGGTTCTCGCAAATGTCGCTGATTAATGTAGGATGAAGAAAGTATTGCTCGCAGATGTCGCTGATTAACGCAGAGGGTGGATGGGGTAACTGAGGGGGTAGATGTAATAACGAAAAGGGGCAAAGTATTCAAATAGCTTGTTTTTTATACAGCCGTGAAGTTTCTATTGATGATAAAATTAGTGCTTCTCAGTACTTGATTTTTTGCGCATTAAATTATCATTAAACTTTCATTTTTGTTGAATAAATTTCAAATTTTTAGAGATATTTTTGAAACATAAGCTCTTCTTGCAAAGAGTTTATGTTAATCCTAATTGCAAGGGCGTTAACCTCGAAAAGCCAAAAAGAGTAGAGAAAAAATAAATTATGTCAGAAACAACACAAACCCCAAGCTTAAACAACACAAGATGGTGGGTAACCGAAGAAGAAGTTTATGTTAATTATGAACTTGATTTCAATGAGAGCAATCAGGGGCAGGTTTATTCAAAAGATGGCGATCCAACTAGTTCCTTTAATTGGCAAGAAGATGATAAAGGTAATTTCTTTGTAATAATGCTTGATCAAAATGGAAATCCTGAGAAGATTACATACAGTGGTAAATACTCTGATGATTCTGCTAGCGGACTTGTTGCAAATTTCTCACCTACTAGTAACATTGTTTCTTTTACAATGAAAAAGCTTAAATAGTTTAATTTACTAAATATAGATTTCTTCAACAATGGTACGTGAAAACACGTACCATTTTATCTAGCAACATATTTGTCGGTATTCTTATTCAATTTATCTTAGCGGCATATAAACAAAAAGTCAAAGTCTGTGCTTACTGAAGTTGGTAATGTTTTTCTGCCGCAGTTTGTCTTTCTTTCACCAGCTACTTTCTTAATTCGTTCTTGGTCAAAGACGCAACGACGGCTGAAAGACGAGCACTCAACCGTCACTGCGAGGCACGAAGCAGTCTGTAATAAGTGTGCTTAGATTGCTTCGTGCCTCGCAATGACGTAGCGAATTAAGAACCTTTGCATTCTTTGCTTCTTTGCATGAAATGCCTACGCTGCAATAAAAGCTCAATAGCATTGTAAGCGATGCGAGGTGCGACGCATATGCAGCTTCATAGTAGTACAAAAGCTGGTGACATACACCTGCTTATCCTTACTTTTGCTGCCTTTAAAATAAGTCTGATAAGAAGGTCAATAGTAGAAAATTAGCAGATAGTGTGCTAATGACTTATTGACGAATGACTTAATGACAAGTATTATGAAATTTGAGAAAGAAATAAACAGGCGGAAAACTTTTGCTATCATCTCTCACCCCGATGCTGGTAAAACGACGTTGACAGAGAAACTGTTGTTGTTTGGTGGTGCTATTCAAACGGCTGGTGCGGTTAAAAGTAATAAGATTAAAAAACATGCTACGAGTGACTTTATGGAAATTGAACGTCAGCGTGGTATTAGTGTGGCTACGAGTGTGATGACGTTTGAGTATGAAGGCTTTTTGATAAACCTACTAGATACGCCCGGCCACAAAGACTTTGCTGAAGATACGTATAGAACCTTGACGGCTGTTGACTCGGTAATATTGGTGATTGATAGTGTGAATGGTGTGGAAGATCAAACACGTAGGCTGATGGAAGTTTGCCGAATGAGAGATACACCGGTGATTGTGTTTGTAAACAAAATGGACCGTGATGGTAAAAACCGTTTTGACTTACTTGAAGAAGTTGAGAACGAGTTGAAACTGTCGCTACACCCAATGACCTGGCCAATAAACAGCGGTAAAGATTTTAAAGGTGTGTACAATTTAGATAATAAAAGCTTGCGCTTATTTACAGCTAGTACCAAAGGTGAAGACGATGAAGATACAGTTGCGATTGAAGACCTAAGCGATGCGGTGTTAGATGCGAAAATTGGCGATAGAGATGCGAATCAACTGCGTGAAGATGTAGAATTGATAGATGGTGTGTATGGCGAACTGAACAAAGCAGATTATCTAAGCGGTAAAGTAGCCCCTGTGTTTTTTGGTAGTGCGGTAAACAATTTTGGTGTGCAGGAAATGCTAGATACGTTTATAAAAATAGCGCCTGTACCACGCAGCAGAGAAACTACTAAGCGCACATTGAGTGTAGGTGAGGATAAGTTTAGCGGCTTTATTTTTAAGATTCATGCCAACCTTGACCCTAAGCATAGAGATAGAATTGCCTTCTTGCGTGTGTGTAGCGGTAAGTTTGAGCGTAACAAATATTTTCACCACGTAAGGCTGGATAAGGATGTGCGTTTTAGTAATCCGTATTCTTTTTTGGCTAGAAGTAAAGAGGTGGTAGAAGATGCTTACCCAGGTGATGTGGTGGGCTTGTTTGATACGGGTAACTTTAAAATTGGTGATACCTTGACAGAAGGTGAAGATTTTTACTTTACGGGCATACCAACGTTTTCGCCAGAAATATTTAAAGAACTAGTGAACAAAGACCCGATGAAAACCAAGCAATTGGAAAAGGGTATTAGTCAGCTTACGGATGAAGGTGTGGCGCAATTGTTTACACAGTTTGGCGGTAATAAAAAGATAATTGGTTGTGTGGGTGATTTACAATTTGAAGTAATTCAGTACCGTTTGTTGCACGAATACAGTGCTGCTTGTGAGTTTAGAACCCTGCCTTTTTATAAGGCTTGTTGGTTGACTAGTAACGACCAGAAAAAACTAGAAGATTTCTTGCGTTTTAAACAACAAAACTCTGCTGCTGATAAAGATGGTAATCCTGTTTATCTAGCACAAAGCGAATGGTTTTTAAATACAGAAATCAGCAATAATCCAGATATTCAGTTCCATTTTACCAATGAGGTGCAGAAATAGAACCGCTGATTAGAGTGATTTGAAGGATAGGCTATGATTTGAGGGTTGAATGATGAGGTATTTGCCACAGAGGCACAGAAACACAGAGGTATTGTTGAAAGAATTTTAATTTGCCACAGAAGAATTGATAAGCAGGTATAATTTTAATCTGTGTTTAAGTGTTTCTGTGGCATTTTTAATTTTACCCATGCTCATTTTTACAACCACTCATTTTATTGTAAGACAATTTTCCATTGCTGATAGCGAAGCTTTTTTTTTGTTGAATAGCAATGAAGCAGTGATGCGCTACATAAGGCCTGTAAAAGATAGAGCTGCCTGCGATGCATTTTTAGCACAGCAACTACAAGCATATGCTGAAGAACCAATGCTTGGTAGATGGTATGTGGGTGAAAAAGAAACAGACCGATTGATAGGGATGTTTTCTATTTTGCCGATGCAAGGCAATATTGATTATCACATAGGCTATGCTTTGTTACCAAATGAATGGGGTAAAGGTTATGCAACAGAATTGCTACAAGCTGGTGTGGCTTATTTTTTTGATAATTTTAATAAGCAACAATTATTCGCCATTACACAACCAGAAAATATTGCTTCTGAGAAAGTGCTTGATAAAGCAGGTTTTACTCTAAAAGACACAACTAGAAACGAGGATGAAACGTTGAATTTATTTGTCTTGCAACGTGTAGTTCATGGTTAATAGGTCATTGTAGGTTTGTATTTTCTAATCTTCTATTACCTATGAACCATCACCTATGGTCTATCATTCAACATCCTTACCTTTGCCGCCTTATTATGAAATCGAAAACGCTAAAGAAAGACAAGGTAAATATTATTACCCTTGGTTGTAGTAAAAACCTAGTAGACAGTGAAGTGCTGAGTGGTCAGTTGCAGGCTAGTGATATAGATGTGGTACACGAAAACAAAAAACTAGACCACAATATTGTGGTAGTAAATACTTGTGGGTTTATAGATAAAGCGAAAGAAGAAAGCATCAATACGATTTTCGATCAACTAGAACTAAAGCGAAGAGGTAAACTTGACAAAGTATTTGTTACAGGCTGTTTAAGTGAGCGCTACCGTGCAGATTTAGAAGCTGAAATGCCAGAAGTAGATGCTTGGTTTGGTACCATGGAATTACCATTAATGCTAAAGAAATTTGAGGTTGATTATAAAGCAGAGCTAGTAGGCGAGCGTTTGTTAAGCACACCGCAACATTATGCGTATTTAAAAATTAGCGAAGGTTGTAACCGTACTTGTTCTTTTTGTGCTATACCGTTAATGCGTGGTCAGCATGTGAGCAAGCCAATAGAGCAGTTAGTTGCAGAGGCTGAAAGCCTTGTAAAGAAAGGTGTGAAAGAAGTAATGTTGATTGCGCAAGAGTTAACTTACTACGGCTTAGATATTTACAAGAAAAGAGAATTGCCACGTTTACTAGATGCGTTAGCGGCTGTAGAAGGGTTAGAGTGGATACGCTTGCATTATGCTTATCCATCCAAATTTCCGTTGGAAATTTTAGATGCGATGAACCGTCACGACAATATTTGCAAATACCTTGATATGCCTCTGCAACATGCGAGTAATAACATGTTGAAAGCCATGAAGCGTCAAATTACTCGTGAAGAAATGAGTGAATTGATACATGCTATTCGTGAAAAAGTACCGGGTATTTGTTTGCGCACTACTTTAATTGCTGGCTTTCCTGGTGAGACAGAAGAAGATGTTGAAGAGCTGAAAAACTTCTTAATTGAGCATCGTTTTGATAGGGTAGGAATTTTCTCTTACAGTCATGAAGAGAATACCTCAGCACATTTATTAGAAGACAATATTTCGCAAGAAGATAAAGAACTACGTTCACAAGAAATTATGGAGGTTCAGCAGGAAATAAGCCTTGAGAAAAACCAAGAAAAAGTAGGTAAAACCTTTAAAGTGATTGTTGATAGAAAAGAAAGTGGCAGATATCTTGGACGTACTGAATTTGATAGTGTAGAAGTAGATAATGAGGTGATTATTAATAGTAAAAAGAAACTAGAAATAGGCAGCTTTGTAAATGTATTAATTACCAAAGCGTTTGATTATGATTTAGAAGGTGAAGTGGTAGGATAGTTTTTGATTTTCGATTTAGGATATACGTTTCTTGGGTGAATGCTTGTTTATAGATATTTGCAAGGCTTACGAAAATCGTATGTCTAAATACGTCAATTGTATAGTCAATCAATTCATGGAAAATAATCATTTGCACTTATCATACCAACAGACAGGCTATTTTTCAAAGCTAGTAGCAGATTATGTTTCAGGCAATGAACAGTTGCAAAATTTCTATAAGCATTCTGTAGACTTAGACGGTATAAAAGCTGCCATTGCTGCAAGGCAAGCTTTTGCAACTAATAGAGAATTATTGGTAAATGCATTAACTAATCAATACCAAAATATTACTTTAACCGATAAGCAAATTGTCAATTTAGAAGCGCTTAAAAGCAACAATACATTTACCGCTACCACAGCGCATCAGCCTAATATTTTTACTGGTCCTTTATACTTTATTTACAAAATCATTCATGCTATAAAACTGGCAGACGAATTACAAAAAGAACTACCTGAATACAACTTTGTGCCTGTGTATTACATGGGAAGCGAAGATGCCGATTTGGATGAATTGGGCTACATTAATCTTGGTGGTGAAAAGCTCATTTGGAATACTAAACAAACTGGTGCTGTAGGCAGAATGTTGGTTGATAAAGCTTTGTTACAAATCATCACAAGCATTCAAGGGCAAGTTGGTATTCATCCTTTTGGTAATGATTTGATAGCTATTTTTAACCAATGCTACACGTTGGGCAAAACCATACAGCAAGCAACTTTAGAGCTTGTAAATGCATTGTTTGCAGATTATGGTTTATTGGTGTTAATACCAGATAATGCTGCGTTAAAAGCTCGGTTTAATAGCGTTATTACCAAAGAAATTACTGAGCAATTTTCTCATAAAGCTGTCGCAGAAACCATAGAACAACTAAGCAAGCATTACAAAGTACAAGCAGGTGGCAGAGAATTGAATTTATTTTACTTAATTGATGATAAAAGAGAGAGAATTGAAGTTGCTAATTCCAAGTTTCAAGTTTCAAGTTTGGGCTTAGAATTTAGTCAAGAAGAGATTTTAGAAGAGTTACAAAAGCATCCAGAGCGCTTTAGTGCCAATGTGATTTTACGAGGTGTTTTTCAAGAAACCATTTTACCCAATATTGCTTTTATTGGTGGTGGTGGTGAGCTAGCTTATTGGCTTGAGCTGCAAAAAGTATTTGAGGCGGTCAATGTGCCTTATCCAATGCTCATCTTGCGTAATTCGCTGTTGTTTGTTACAGATGAACAAGTGCAACGTATTGAAAAATTAGGCTTTGCTGTTGAAGATTTCTTTAAAAAGCCGTTTGATTTGATTAATACTTTGGTACAAAAGAATTCTACTCATCAACTAGATATTACTGCACAAATTGAAGCTGTAAAACAACAATACAAAGCATTACAATTGATTGCAGGTAATATTGATGAATCGCTGAAGAATCATACAGAAGCCTTACAAACCAAAGCGTTGAAGTCTTTATATGAGCTTGAAAAGAAAATATTGCGTACTGAAAAAAGGCGCTTTGAGGCGCAGCAACGTCAAATAAAAAAGCTAAAAGCTGAGTTATTTCCTAATAATAGTTTGCAAGAAAGAATAGAGAATTTCTCTTATTTCTATGCTAAATATGGAAAAGATTGGTTGCAAACTATTTACAACCAATCTCTTACTTTAGAACAGCAATTTACAATTGTAAAACTGCCTTAATATTCTGCACTTACACCCACATAATTGCTAGGTGTAATAGCTTTCAACGTCTTCTTCAATTCAGCGCTCACTTTTAGTTTGCCAATAAAATCGTGAATGGCTTTTTTGTCAATTTTATGATTACCACGAGTTAAATCTTTCAAAGCCTCATAAGGGTTAGGATAGTTTTCTCTGCGCAACACTGTTTGTATCGCTTCTGCCACCACAGCCCAATTGTTTTCTAAATCTTCAGCTATTTTAGCCTCGTTTAGTAACAATTTACCCAAACCTTTTTCTAAGCTCTTTGTTGCCAAAATAGTGTGCGCTACAGGCATACCAAGGTTACGCAATACAGTGCTATCAGTCAAATCACGTTGTAAGCGACTGATAGGCAGCTTAGCTGCAAAGTGCTCTAGTAAAGCATTGGCAACACCTAAATTACCTTCTGCATTTTCAAAATCTATCGGGTTTACTTTATGTGGCATGGCCGATGAACCAACCTCACCAGCTTTGGTTTTTTGCTTAAAATAATCCATGCTTATGTAGGTCCAAATGTCTCTACACAAGTCAATTAAAATGGTATTAATGCGTTTCATCGCATCGCAATGTGCCGCCAAACTATCGTAATGTTCTATTTGCGTAGTAAACTGCATACGCTCAAGGCCTAAGTAATTATCTACAAAATCATTACCCAAAGCCACCCAATTTTTGTTAGGAAAAGCAATATGGTGCGCATTAAAATTGCCCGTAGCGCCACCAAATTTTGCAGCAAAAGGTATGTGCGAAAACAAGGTAATTTGGTTAGCAATACGTTCTACAAACACCATAATTTCTTTACCCAAAACGGTAGGCGATGCAGGCTGACCGTGTGTTTTAGCCAACATAGCTATTTGTTTCCACTGGGTTGCAAGGTCATGTAAACTGTTATGAATATTGGCAATTGCAGGCAAATATTCTAGCTCCATGCAATGCTTCCAACTAAGTGGTATCGCTGTGTTATTAATGTCTTGCGAAGTCAATCCAAAGTGAATCCATTCTTTCAAATCAGCAATACCAATCGCATCTAATTGTTCCTTTAAAAAGTATTCAACCGCCTTCACGTCGTGGTTCGTAATCGCTTCAATGTCTTTAATGCGTTGCGCATCTTCTACACTAAAATTATCTGCAAAGGCTTGTAGTTTTTCCTTTGCTTTTGCTGACAGTTTAAACAGCTTTTTATCTGCCAAAAAGAAGAAATATTCTACTTCAACAAATACGCGGTATTTTATCAAGGCAAATTCAGAAAAATAATTGTCTAAGTGTTGTACTTGCTTGCGGTAGCGGCCATCAATAGGTGAGATAGCGGTAAGGTTAGTTAATTCCATTAATTGTTAGTATATGTGGTATTTATTTATAGTTTAGTTTAATCATGTCTCTTTTTCTTTCACTTTTCACCACCCACTTTTCACTTTTTTATGTAACCAGCTGTAGTAATCCTGCGCATCATCCTTGCAAGTTTAAACTGAGTTAACGAAGTTCCAACTGCAACGGCTAGATACTTTGTTCAGCTTTTTCCAAAGCTAATTTTAACCACAATGGCACTAAGGAAATACGCACAAGGCCACTCAGACTTAGGGCACTTTGTGAAACCCTTGTGTTTTTAGTGGTTAAACTTTAACTCGTTGTGGTTCAAAATGTTTTTCTTTGCGGCGTAAAATTATACCATTTGAAGAAGATAAAAGTTGGTGCGGTAAGTTATTTAAACACAAAGCCATTATTGTACGGTGTAAAACGTAGTGGCTTAATGGATAAAATAGAATTAATAGAAGCATATCCTGCAAAAATTGCCCAAATGTTGTTAGATGATGAGATAGATGTGGGCCTTGTACCTGTAGCCATTATACCCAAACTAAAAGAAGCACATATTGTAACCGATTTTTGTATTGGTGCAGAAACAGAAGTGGCGTCAGTTTGCTTATTCAGCGAAGTACCAATGGAACAAATTGAAACCGTGATTTTAGATTATCAAAGTCGTACATCTATTAATCTTGCGAAGGTTTTATTAAAAGAATATTGGCAAAAAGAAGTTGTTTTTAAAGAAGCCACAGCCAATTTTAGAGAAGAAATAAAAGGCACTACAGCAGCTGTGGTAATAGGCGATAGGGCTTTTGAACAAAGGCTTATTTCAAAATATAGTTACGATTTAGCCACAGCATGGATAGCCCATACAGGCTTGCCCTTTGTATTTGCAGCTTGGGTAGCCAATAAACCATTGCATGAAGATTTTATAGAAGCTTTTAGCATGGCCAATGGTTATGGCATTAAGCACATAGAAGAAGTAATTGCAGACAACACTTACGATAAATACGATTTGAAAAAATATTATACTGAAAATATTAGTTATCAGCTTACAGAGGCAAAAAGAAGAGGCTTAGCGCTTTTTTTAGAAAAATTGCAATAAGTTCTAAAATAAAAATCCCGAAGCAATTTGCTTCGGGATTTTTATTTTACTCCAATTATAATTACTAATTTTCTACTAGTAATCTTGTTGTATTTACCGTCTCATCTACTATTGTTTGTACAAAATATAAACCAGATTTTAATAAACCAACATTGTTAATATTGATGACATTAGTACCTTTTTTTAGGTTATTTGTTTGGGTTAACACTCTTTTGCCAAGTGCATCATAGATTCTAATGGTAGCAACTACATCTTTTTTTGCTGCTATTTGTAACTGTGCAAAATTCCTTGCAGGGTTTGGCGAAAGCTTGATTGTAGTAGCTGTTGCATTAGTGCCAATTTCAAAAGCGATAGTATTGCTAAAGGTGAACTTGCCATCTTTATCAAGCATTCTTAATCTATAATAATTTTTGCTACTATTTGGATTTAAATCTGTGAAATCATAGTCTACTTTATTAGTAGTGTTTCCGCTTGCAATAACAGAACCAATGTCACTAAAGTCAATGCCATTTGTGGAACGTTGAATAATGAAATTAGCGGTATTTATTTCATTTGTAGTTGTCCATTGCAAATGAATCGCTTCATTTTGTTTGTTGCCATTAAAGGTTAATAGGGTTACTGGTAATACAGTATTACTACCTACTTTACGTATCCTATTATTGTTTAAATCTGCAATGTACAAATTGCCCAAAGAATCCAAAGCAATTCCAGTAGGGGTATTGATAGATGCTGAGGTTGCTAATCCACCATCGCCACTAAATGCAGCAGTACCATTACCTACAACTGTACTTATGATGCCATTGCTAGATATTTTACGAATTCTATGGTTAGCATAGTCTGCAATAAATATGTTTAAAAGTGTATCAACGACTAGACGTGTTGGGCCATGTAGAGTAGCAGAAGTAGCTAAACTACCATCACCGCTAAAGCTACCGTTACCAGCACCCGTAATACCACTACCTGCAATAGTTGTGATTATACCACTTGTATTAACTTTACGTACTCTGTGATTTAAAAAATCTGCGATATACAAGTTGCCACTTTTGTCAACTTGCACATCATAAGGGTTATAAAAAGTTGCTGTTGTAGCTAAATTTCCATCGCCACTAAAGCCGATAGTGCCTGTACCCGCAACTGTAGTAATAATACCCGTAGATGCCGTAACTTTTCTAATTCTATTGTTGTTATAGTCTGCAATGTAAATATTGCCATTTAAATCTACGGAAACACCTGTAGGCCCGTTTAAAGAGGCAGATGTAGCTAGTCCTCCATCACCACTAAAAGTTGCAGTTCCATTACCAGCTACTGTAGTAATAATACCTGCAGTAGTAATTTTTCTAATGCGATTATTGCCCCAGTCAGCTATATAAATATTGCCTGCATTGTCAATTGTTAATCCATATGGATTAGAAATGCTTGCTGAAGTTGCTAAGCCGCCATCACCAGCAAATGCTCCTATACCATTACCTGCAATCGTGGTAATAATGCCAGATGAACTAATTTTTCTCACACGTTGGTTATTTCTATCAGCCACATAAATGTTGCCACTGCCATCTGTAGCCACTGCATAAGGTAAATTTAAACTTGCAGATGTAGCTAAACTACCATCACCACCCGAACCGCCGCCTGCAAATGTTGTAATGATTTGGGATGCTGTAGTTGTAGTATTTGTTGTAAGTTTTACTATCCAAAAATCGTAACTACCATGATTACCATTTACATCGCCATTGTTAGATTGACTTCCACCAGTTACCACAAAACCACCATCGTTAGTTTGGTATAAGTCAGAGGCATAATCAATTCCAGTTCCTCCTAAGTTTTTTTGCCATATTAAAGTGCCTGTTGCACTCAAATTTACAACCCAATAATCTTGACTACCCTTGCTGCTAGTTATATTGCCATTCGTCGAATATGATTCGCCAGCTACTAAATAAGTACCATCAGATGCTTGGATAATTGCATTAGCTTGGTCATTTGCAGTACCACCCAACGCTTTTTGCCATAAAATGGCACCAGTGCCATCAAGTTTTACTACCCAATAATCTTGACCTCCATTATTACCACTAATATCGCCATTATTAGAGCGTGTATCACCAGCTAATATGTAGCCACCATCAGTTGTTGGCTTTACGCTATAACCATTATCATCGCTAGAACCTCCTAAACTTTTTTGCCAAAAAATATTACCATCTTTATCCAACTTTAGAGTCCAAACATCATTGTTACCATGATTGCCACTAACATTGCCATTATTTGAATTAGAAAAACCTACTACTAAATAGCTACTATCAGCATTTTGAATAACATTAGATGCTACGTCAGTGCCAGAACCCCCGAAACTCTTTTGCCATTTAATATTGCCAATACTATCTAATTTAACTATCCAATAATCAATACCACCATTATTGCCACTAACATTTCCATTGTTAGATTCTGAATTACCTACAACTACATAACCGGTATCTAAGGTTTGCCTAATACTAGTAGCATAGTCGTTACCAGTACCACCGAAACTTTTCTGCCATTTTATATTACCAACTGAATCTAATTTCACTACCCAATAGTCATAGCCACCATGATTACCACTTACGTTACCATCGTTTGAGTTTGAAAAACCAGATAAAATATAACCTTTATCGAAAGTTTGTTGTAGTCTGTTTAATCCGTCGTCACCACTACCTCCTAAACTTTTTTGCCATTGTATTACTCGGTTAGCATCTAATTTAGTAATACAAAAATCTTTACCACCATGGTTGCCAGATACATCACCATTATTAGAAGTTGAGTAACCACCAACTATATAACCACCATCAGTAGTTTGTTGAATTCTGTTTAAGCCATCTTCTCCGGAGCCACCGAAAGATTTTTGCCATTCAATTGGGGGGGCTGTTTGGGCTGAAATGTTTAATGAAAAGAGAATACTAATGAAGAGGATAAACAGCTTCTTCGAGATGATAAATAGGTCGCTTTTTTTCATGTGCTTTATTTTAGAAAAACGAATATATCATTATATTTGATATGGTCTATATTAATTAGAAAAAAGAGCTTTAAAAATAACTTAAAAAAAATGAGTACATAGTATATTTAGTTGTATTTATATAACTATTGAAAAACTTCGAGACAACCTTATTGCAAAATAGGAACAAAAAGTATCTGTGTAAATTATTACCTTCGCCCACCTAACAAATAACTATGGCAGAAACACTTGGTATGTTATGTGATAAATTAACAATCGTTAAATTGAAGCAATACCATACGGATGATGAACAACGTTTAAATAGCTTAAATAGACAAGCTATACAATTGCAAAAGGAAATTGATGCTTATGTAGCCGATGCTATTGTTGGAAATATTCCTTTAGATAGACTAACATTTGCTGCCAATAAAATTTTTAAAAAGGAAGGTAACGAAGTAGCTGAAGTGATTGGTGCTATAGGTGCCATGTTTTCTCAGTTGGCAGATGTAAATTGTAGACTATGGCATGAAGTAGAAAAAGGGTATGATATAGAAAATATACCCGTACCTGAAAAGGACAATTTGGTTAAAATGTTGGCGGTTTTAAACCTTGAACGTAATAAATGTATTGATGCCATTGACCTTAAGTTTAAAGAAATAATTGTAAACAAATAATATCTAACGTATGCATATCCGTAAAAGAACTTCTTGCCGTGTTTGCGGTTCTACATCATTAACACCAGTAATAAGCCTTGGTCCTCAATACTTACAAGGTTCTTTTGTAAAGCCTGGCAAAGAAATGCCTTCTCAAAGAAAAATTAATTGTTCTTTAGTAAGATGTAATCCACAAATTGATGAAAACGCCTGTGGTTTATTGCAAATGGAACACAGTGTGCCACCAGAAATATTATACGCTGCTTATTGGTACCGTAGTGGTACTAATGCAACCATGCGTAATCATCTAAAAGATATAGTAGATTCTACGTTGGCTTTAATAAAAAAAGACAACTGTACTGTTTTAGATATTGGCTGTAATGATGGTACGCTTTTAGACTATTATCCAACAACATTTAAAAAGTTTGGTTGCGACCCCAGCGATGTTGCTCAAGAAGTGAAAAATGCGTTTGTTGTACAAGATATATTTCCTTCGGCAGAACTTTCAACTGCTATTGGCGATACAAAATTGGATATTATTACATCCATTGCCATGTTCTACGATTTAGAAAGCCCGGTAGATTTCGTTAAAAATATCAAACGCTTTTTATCCTCAGATGGTATTTGGGTGTTTGAAATGAGCTATATGCCTCATATGCTTGAACTTGATAGTTATGATACTATTTGCCATGAACATTTAGAATTTTACAGTTTAGCAGTTTTGGAAAAAATTGTTGGAATGGCAGGAATGAAAATATTTAAAATTTCATTCAACGATATTAATGGCGGTAGTATTCGTTGTTACGCCACTCACAAAGAAAGTAGTCTATATTATAATAAAGGGAATTATCAATTGATGAATGACATTCGTCAAAAAGAATTTGATTTAGAACTTGATACCGATAAGCCATATGTAGCATTTCAATACCGTATTGAGAAAGTTAAAAATGAATTACACGATTTGTTGGTGAAATTAAAGAATGAAGGTAAAAAAGTGCACGTTTATGGTGCTTCAACTAAGGGCAACACCATTTTACAATGGTGCGATATCAATAGCATGTTAGTTGAGTATGCCGCAGAACGTAACCCTGATAAATATGGTGCTTACACATTAGGTACCAATATCCCAATCATTAGCGAAGCAGAAAGCCGTGCTATGAACCCAGATTATTATTTGGTATTGCCTTGGCATTTTAAAGCAGAATTTGTTGAACGTGAAAAAGAAGCCTTAGATAAGGGTACAGGCTTTATTTTCCCAATACCTGTAATTGATATTTACAAAAAGTAGTGATATAATTTTTTAATGAAGGGACTTTTTATAAATAATGAAAAAGCACAAGACAGCATTTACGAATCTGGCTTGATGGTATTTAATGCATTGAAACTTTCGCATAAGTATCAGTTAGATTATATAGAAATCAATGCCGTTAATAATAAGGTTCCTACTGGTTATCATTTCTACTTTTTCAATTATCATCCTTCAACAATGCAATGGTTGGATACTAGCTGTATTAAGCAGTTGAATGGTCTTAAAATAACAATGGTTCTAGAAATTTTACCTGGCGATCCGTTTGTACTTTGCCCAGACAATCACTTTGATGCTTATGTGGTTTTAGATCCCACTATTAAGCATAAAAATAAAAAAGTTTTTGCTTTTCCTAGACCCTTAGAAAAAGTAAATTTTGTTCCCCAGTACCAACCAAATGATATTCCAGTGATTGGTACGTTTGGTTTTGCCACAAAAGGAAAGGGCTTTCAACATGTTGTAGAAGCAGTAAATAAAGAGTTTGACAAGGCAATTATTAAACTTAATATTCCTTTTGGTAATTATGTTCCTGATTCTCAAAATTATGCTAATTTTTTAGGTAAATTATGCACTGAAAAAGCAAAACCAGGTATTGAAGTAATTGTTACTCACGATTACATGGATAAAGATGAACTGATAAAGTGGTGTGCCAGTAATACACTCAATTGTTTTCTGTATGATAGAAACATGCCGGGTCTTGCAGCAACTACAGATCAAGCGATAATTGCTAATAGACCGCTAAGTATTTCTAACAACGATACGTTTAGACACGTTATAAAATATTTGCCACCATATCCAACTTGGAGTTTAAAACAGTCTATTGAACAATCACTTGATAAAGTGCATCAAATGGCAAAAGATTGGACACCTGAGAATTTTGCATTGCAGTTTGAAAATGTGTTGGCAAAATGCCAGCCAAAACTTTTGCAAAGTAATAACGAAGGCTATTTTACTTTAATTCACAAGAAAAATAATTTTAGTCAATTTATAACTCACAGATATAGAAAGTATAAGCGTTTATTATCCATACAAAAAATTATAGGCCTGCTTTCAGCAAGACAAAAATCAATGCAAAATGCAAAACTTATTTAGAAAATTAGTTGAGAAGTTCTTGCTATTAAAATCAACTGTTATTTATTCTCAGGCAGGTGAAGATTTAATATTGGCTAGATTCTTTTTCAATCAAAATATTTCAAAACCAACTTATCTTGATATTGGTGCTAACGACCCTCGCTACATTAGTAATACCTACTATTTTTATACCCGTGGCAGTAAAGGTATCTGTGTTGAGCCTAATCCATATTTATACAAGCAACTTAAAAAATTACGAAGCAGAGATATTTGTGTTAATGCTGGTATTGGTGTAGAGAATATAACTACGGCAGATTTCTACTTGTTCCCAAATCATGCTAATGGGTTAAGCACATTTTCTAAAGAATCTGCTGATTATTGGGCAAATATTGGTATGGATAAAATGGGTAAAATAAGATACGAGAAAGTGATTTCGATGCCTTTGATAAATATCAATACCCTCATAGAAAATAATCTAGGTAAAGCGCCAGATTTGTTGTCAATTGATGTTGAAGGTTTGGATTTGGCTATTTTAGAATCATTAGATTTTGATAAGTATAAGCCCAAAGCTATTTGTGTTGAAACCCTTGCATACAATGAACTACAACAAGAGTACAAAACAACAGATGTAGCTGATTTTCTTAAGACAAAAGGTTATTCTGTTTATGCAGATACACGGATTAATACCATTTTTATAGCAGATTAAAATATCAATTATCGTTTAATGAAAGCAATCATTTTTGGTGCAAATGGGCAGGATGGGTTTTATCTATCTCAACACTTAAAAGATAAAAATATTGAGGTAATTGAAGTATCACGAGGTGGCGATACGTTACGTGTTGATTTGACTGATTATGAAGCTATTAAACAATTTATTCAGCAAACACAGCCAACTTATATTTTTCATTTAGCCGCAAATTCTACCACAAGGCATGATGCGCTGTTTGAAAATCATGCGACAATTGCAACGGGGGCTTTAAATATTTTAGAAGCAGTAAAAACACAGTCGCCACAAACGAAAGTATTTATTTCAGGTAGTGGTTTGCAGTTTGTAAATAACAACCAACCAATAAAAGAAACAGATGAATTTGAAGCAAGAGATGCGTATTCAATTGCCCGTATTCAATCTGCTTATGCGGCAAGATATTACCGTAGTTTGGGCATTAAAACCTATGTTGGTTATTTCTTTAACCATGACAGTCCACGACGAACAAAACGCCATGTGGCACAGATGATTGCAGCCGATGTATTGGCAATTGCAAATGGTGAAAATCGAATAATTGAAATTGGTGACCCTACAGTAAAAAAAGAATGGACTTATGCAGGTGATGTGGTAAAAGCCATTGTTACTTTAGTGGAACAAGAAACCGTTTTTGAAGCGACTATGGGTAGCGGTATTGGCTATTCTATTCAAGATTATATAGAAGCTTGTTTTAATTTTATCGGTAAAGATTGGCAGCCCTATGTAGCTATAAAATCTGGTTTTAAATCCGAATACCGTCAATTGATTTCTAATCCAGCTACAATTCATTATTTAGGATGGCAACCAACGGTTAATTTTGAAAAATTGGTAACCATGATGTTGACCCAACCGCAAAATGTCTAATCAAAATATTCTTTTAGTACACTTATATTCTAATGGTGATAGCTTGTATGCAACGGCTATTGCTAGGCAAATAAAGCATGATTACCCAAACTGTAAATTGACTTGGGCTATCGCTAGTTTTTGTAAAGATATTATTGCGAATAATCCTTTTGTAGATGAAATTTTAGAAGTAAATGAGGTAGCCAAATTAGACATTGTCGCTTATCGAAAATTCAAAAAAAGAATCTTTTTAGAAAAACAAAATGGTCAATGGAATGAAGTGTATTTTACCAACTTAATTGATGATAATCAGGCCAATTATGATGGCTGCACAAGGGCTTCAACTTTTAGAGGGTATTCTAAAAATATCACTGTTCCTATTCAACCAATATTGATTTTGCACCCCAATGAAATACAAAAAGCAAAAGACTTTGCGAATTTTCATCAACTAGAAAAATACAAACATATTATTTTATTTGAGTTTGCCCCACAAAGTGGTCAATCAGAAATGACAATGGATTTTGCTTTAAAAATAGCAGCTCAGCTAACGATAAATAAAGAGGTTGCTGTAATTTTATCTTCAGCTAATAAAATTAGCCATCCATCATCACAAATCATTGATGGAAGCGGTTTAAGTTTACGAGAAACAGCGGCCCTAACGCATCACTGTACTTTCTTATTAGGAGCTTCTAGCGGCATTACATGGATAAGTACTTCAACCGCTGGTAAACAGTTGCCAATGGTGCAATTATTAAACGCAAGTGCCATTTGGAGTAACCCAATATCTAGAGATTTCGAGCGATTTAATATTTCTACTGATGGTTTAATTGAGTTAGTTAACTTTAACATTATTACTATCCATAATTGTGTAACAGAAGCATTAGTAAACTTTACCGAAGCCAAAGGCAAATACCACCAACAATTTCCATTTAGTTTTAAAACAACACGTTTTATTATCTATAATTTATTAACTTATTTTCAGTTTACATCAATTGCAAAACACATTCAAATCAATCGACAAGTACATGGAGATAAACTCGCCTTTTACAAAGAAGTTTTTATGGGTTTTTTGATTTTGCCTTTTAGATTGGTAAGTAATACTTTTAGAAAAAGGGTGCTGAAAAGAAAGTAGTACTATTACCCTCTCGACTTCGCCAGCCACAAAGCCCCATATTGCTTAGTAAGATAAATCCCTGCAAAAATATACCAACGGAAATCTGGGTAAAATTTCTTCATAAACATAGCATGGTTTTTAATGCCTGTTTTTCGAATTTGTATCCATTTATCTTTATGTACACTGCCTTTGTGAATATGCATTACTTGTGCTTGTGGTAAGTAATGAATATCGTAGCCTAGTTGTTTAAAATCCCAACACCAGAGCGTGTCTTCGCAATACATGAAAAATAAATCTGACAGTTTCTTTTCTGGTAATTGCTGAATTATGGATTTGGGAAATAGCATAAACGCCCCCCAAACCCAATCAGCATTAGCAAAGGTTTTATGGTCAAAATAATGGTGTAACATTAGCTGACCTTGCTTTTCTTTTGATAATAATTTAAATACAGGAAATACTTCCAGTAATTCCCAAGTTATGGTTCTAAATCGTCTACAAGTAGGCTGTATTCTGCCGTCAGGATAAAGCAATTGGCAAGTGACCATTCCTACTTTTGGGTTGGCTAAAATATAATCGTAACAAATTTTTGGTGCATTATTTATCAGTTCTGTATCGCTATTTAAAAGTAATAGATAATCACCTTTGGCATGTTCAATACCCATATTGTTACCGCCTGTAAAACCAGTATTGACGGGGCTTGCAACCAATGTAATGTTGGGGAATTTTTCTAAAAACAATTGAGGATTACATTCTACTGATGCATTATCTACCAACACTATTTCAAAGTCTATACCAATCAATTTTTCATACAAACTTTGCATGCAATTGCAAGTCAGTTGAAACGTATTGTAGTTAATAATGATGATAGATAGTTGCATAAATGGCTAATTCAATCACTGATATCAGTGGTTACACCTTATAAAAATGTGGTTTATTGACAATTATTTTTCCTGTTAGCTTTAGTAACACCAAGATATTGTTGCAATAATTTAACAAAGAAGACCACGACAATCTTGTTTGCTTACCAACTATTTTTTCAAGCAATAAGCCCACGGCAAATATTGGTATTTCTGCAACAAAAATAGCTAGCATTAATAAAAACCACAGTACGCCATATTGTTTTCTGATGCGCAGCATCATAGATATCAATATTTGTTTGCCCTTTTTATTCCACAAATTTTTACTGTTGTCGCTTTCTTCGGTATTGTAAAAACTGCCACTTGTAGCACCACCAAGGTGAATTACTTTGGGTGCTTCGTACAAAAAGAGTTTGCCTTGTTGCCTTAACCTACTGCACCATTCAATCTCTTCTGCGTACATAAAAAAATCTTCGTCAAGTAATGTTTGTCTTGCAATACTTGTTCTCGTTAAAATAAATGCACCAACTATCCAATCTACTTCTACTTTGTCGCTTACGCTTGTAATGCTTGGTACGGTTGATTTCAAGCGATAACCCCAATACCTTACAAAATTGCCCAAATAGGGTAGAGGTAGTAAAAAATTAAGACCACCTTTTATAAAATGTGCGCCTGAAATTTGATGGCTACCATCGGTATTTAGCAATTGTACACCACACGCAATTGCTTCTTTCTCTGCTTTAAATAATGCCACAGCTTTGTCTAAAGCACCATCAAGTATAATGGTATCGGTATTGAGTATTAATACAAATTCGCCTGTAGCTATTTTTATACCTGCATTATTAGCCCTTGCAAAACCTGCATTGTATGGCATATCAATCCATTTTACAGCAGGAAATTTATTGGTTACTATTTGCTTACTATCATCTTGCGAAAAATTATCTGCAACAATAATTTCTACTGATAGCATTTTTGTTTGCGTATAGATACTATCAATACAGTCAAGCAGCAGTTGTGCTGTTTTATAATTAACGAAAATGATTGATAAATCCATAGCTATTTTTTCTCACTACATAGGCACAGTAGGCAAATAGATAATTGATTGACTTGCTAAAAACTATGTGCCTTTGTGTCTACCTGGTAAAATGTTTAAACCTTTGCAGCATCGTAAGCAATAAAAAAGTAGTTATAACTTTTGGCATATTGTCCTACAAATTCTTCTCTGCTAAATGGTTGCATATTTTTTAAGAAATATTCTAAAGTTGATAATACCAAACCGCAATCAGTTAAGTAATCAAATATTTGCTGTGGTGTGGTTTCGTAATAGTCTGCACCGCCTAAGCCAAACTCAAATAAAATGTATGGCTTACTATTCTTAATGGTGCGTTCAGCACCTTTTAATACTGATAACTCGGCACCTTCTACATCTATCTTAATCAGGTCTATTTTGGTAAATTCTGGCACTAAATTATCAATGGTATTCAATGGTACTTTTAAATGTTCTACATGACCATCTTGTTCAAACGCATCCCTTTGTTTAAAGCCGCTGATAGCCGGTCTGTCTACATAGTAAGCAAATTCGGCCACACCCATTTTGTCTGATAAAGCAATATTTAACACTTGTGCTTTTTTACCAAATTTTGCCTTTAAATTATTGTACAGATCTGGTATCGGCTCAAATGCCATTACCTTACCTTGAGGTGCATATTTCAATATTTTTTCTAAAATAAAACCTTTATGCGCACCTACATCTATACAGTTTGATGTGGGCTTAAGTACACGTTTAAATACCTCAAAAGTTTGAAAGTCGTATTTGTCAAAAGCCCCCACAAATAGTTTCTCCGAACCTCTGTACAAGGCATAAGCTATTTGCTTCGCAAAATCAACTACAAAGGTGGGCACTATTTTTCTCGCTGTGTTTACTTGCATGTATTTTTAGTCGAATTTAATTCTGGGCTAATTAGGTATTATTTTTTTGTGGCTAATGTTGTCCAATCTTCAATTGTAATGCTCGTAAGTCTATTTAGATGTGCAACATTATTGGTTACCATAACCATATCGTTAGCTATAGCTGTTGCACCAATTAGAATATCAAAGTCGTCTATTAATAGGCCTTCTTTTCTCAGTCTTGCCTTTTCTTTAGCATAAATATCTAATGAATTATAAATAGGAATAATTGCAAACTTGGGAATAAATGCCTCAACAATTAGTCTCATTGCTTCAATTGTTTTACTATTCTCAATACCATATTTTAATTCAGCAACGGTCATTTCAGAAATAAAACAATTTTCTACGCCTATTTTTGCAATTTTCTTATTCAACTCGTATTGCCCTTTTATAAAGAAAATGCAGATATTGGTATCAAGTAAATACTTTTTCAAAGCGATTCAGTATTTCTGTTAAACACTCTTGATGCTCTTAATTCAGCAATAATTTCTTCGGCAGTTTCTTCTGATTTATAAGCGCCAAAGAGAGATTGTAAACTTGTTTTAGGCTGCGTCTTTGCTTCCTCTTTTAAAGACTGCGATAATTTAGAAATCAAATCAAGTTTACTATCGGCATTCAAATTCTTTAGAAACCCAAAATAATAATCTGCAAGGCTAATATGTTGCGATGATGTAATCATATTGATTTTTTTTCGCTAAAATAATCTTATTTCTGTAAAGCTACTAATACAATCATCTTTATACTGCTAGTTTCTTATAATTTCTCCACAGTAAAAACGCACCACCTAGCAATACAATATAACCTACAATGCCTAAAATCAAACCTAACAAATTACCAAGTGCAACAGTTTTTGGTTTAAAATTAAACTCAATGGTATGCTTGCCCGCAGGAATATTAATACCACGCAGCAAATAATTGGTTCTTACTATTGGTGTTTCTTTACCATCAACAGTAGCTACCCAACCATACGGGTAATAAATTTCACTAAATACTGCAAACTGATTGGTAGTTGCATTACTCTCATACTTTAAGTAATCGTTCAAGTTTTGTTTGAATGTAATGCTAGCAGTGCTATCGTATTGTGGCTGAGCAGTTATTTTGCTTGCTTCTCTTTTGTCAATAATTGCCACTGATTTGTTCACACTATCAAGCGCTGTCATTTCAGCATCAGCATTGGCTACTTCTTTTATGCTTTTTACCAGCCAAGCATTACCATAAGCACCAGGATTTTGTTGTGCCATTGGCGCAGCATTATTACCTTGACCTTGCGTGATAAAGTATTTTGTATTAAGCATGTTAAATGCTTCCATATTACCTTTACTTAATTGGTTTTCTATCAAATCTTGATACAAAGCCAATTTCGCAGGGTGATAACCACCTACTGAGTTATGGTTGTAAGCACAACGGCTGCTATTCCAAGGGTCAGTTGTTTGGTCAAATACTCTGTAATAACTTGTGTCTTTCTTTATTTGTAAATCTGCAGCATTTGGTAAAAATGGTTGCACAAACTCATCTTTATCTACATAATTATCGCTTTTTAAATAACGCAAATCAACGGTAATTAAATCTACAAACGTAGCTGCTGTAAGTACTATTAATGCTAGTTCTGGTTTTATTTTTTTGTTGATGGTGTACCAAATAACTACACCTGCTAAGGCCATAAAGAAAATAACTCTTAGAAGGTCAGAACCATACAAACCTTTTCTGTCAGCAGTTAAGCCACTCATGATGGCATTACTAATAGTTGCTGCTTGTTCTTTGCTACCACCTTGTGATAAGGCATTAGCAATACCTTCTTTCAATTGCGCATCATTAGGGCTTTTAAAGCTACCGCCTACATATACAAAAGCTATAACTGCTACTAACGCAACAACTGCAATACCGCTCCATTTTAGCTTGTCTTTCATAGCAGCTAAATCGTACTTGCTATAAAATAATATTTGCAAAGCCAAAGCACCCAATAATGGGAAGGTTAATTGAGGCATCACCAAACTCATGGTTGGTGCTCTAAACTTGTTGTACAGTGGCAAATGATCGAATAAGAAATAGTTAACCGCAGGAAAATGATTACCCCAAGCTAATACAATACCAACAATGCTTGCAGCAATTATCCAACCCTTATCAGCCCATTTTACTACAAATAAACCAATGATAAATAGCATACAAATAATAGTCCCTAAATACACCGTACCAGAAGTGCCAGAAGTTTGTGGCCCCCAATAAGCACTCATGTATTGGTAGAAATAGTTAACAGCATCTTGTGGCAAGTTATTGTCTTGCATGGCTTTTACCACATGGCTGTTTTCGCCACCAAGCTCAGATGAACCTGAACTACCGCCTTTAAATGCTGGTAATACTAAGGTTAGCGTTTCATCTATACCATAGCTCCACGTAAAGGCATAATCTTTATCTAAACCATTTTTTGTGGTATTACTCTTGCCTTTTTTAGGTGTTAATTCGCTTCTACCACCACGCATACTTTCTTTGGTGTATTCGTTGGTTGGTAAAATCATTACGGCGAAAGAACCTAATGCTACTGCGCCTGCAATTACAGCTAAGCCTAGTGTGCTAAATAAATGTTTAAAATCTTTCTCTTTAATACAGGTAACCAAGAAGCCTGCACCTAAGCAAAGCGCTATTAGCAATGTGTAGTAAGTAATTTGTAAGTGGTTTTGATACACTTGTAAGGTGGCAAATAACACTGTAGCTATTAGCCCCAAAACATACTTACGTTGTGTAAGTAGTATTAAGCCTGCAATTACCGCAGGTGCATAGCCCATAGCGGCAAACTTAGTTACGTGACCTACGGTTACAATTACTGCACTGTAAGACGCATAAGCATATGCTAGTGACGCTAAAGTACCTATCCAAGGTTTAATGTTTAGCGATACACATAAAATATAGAAACCAACACAAGCCAAAAAGAAGAAATTGGCAGGATCTGGTAAGCCCAATGTGAAGATGTAATGGAAATAGAGTAGAGTGATTTTAGTAGTTTGTTCAAATAAAATTTGGTAACCTGGCATACCACTAAACATACTGTTGGTCCAGTTTGGTACGTAGCCATACTTTTCTTTAAATTCAATACTTTGCTGTGCCATACCTTTTGCGCCTAGCAAATCGTGCATGTTTACCATCATACCTTTAAGGGCTGGCAAACAATAAAAAACTGATACTACTAAGAAAACGCCAATTGCAAGTAAGTGTGGCAGCAATGGTTTCCAATTAAGTTTCTTCATGGTTCTATGTTAAGAGTTCGGCAAAATAATACTATTTTTCAAACCTAATTCAACTTATGCAAGTTCACTCATTTCTATCTCGTGTTGCGCTGCTTTGTAATGTGCTATTTCTGTACTGTTGGTACTTGCAAGATGCCACTACACACTTCATTACTAATAAAGATGTAAATGCCACTATTTTAATACTTGGCTATATTGTTTCGCCCTGTTTAAATGTGGTACTCAACCTTTGGTGGCTAATACTGTTTATTATCATAAGGCAAACAACTGAACCCAAATGGTTACTACGCCTTAACTTGGTGATATTTTTATTTCAAATATTAACAGTGATGATGAAAGCTTAATGATAGTCGACGGTCGATTGACCACAGACGATAGTAGATGGTAGCGGTTCTACTATGGACTATCGTCTATGGTCTAAGAAACATTCCATCAACAATAATCAGCGGTTAACAATGATAACAACCATTCTAAAAGACAAGCCTACCAAACTCTTTATTACCATTGCGGCATTTTTTGTGGCCAATGCGTTAATAGCTGAAAGTATTGGTACTAAAATATTTTCGCTAGAAAAATTGTTTGGCATAAGCCCTGCCAACTTTACCATGTTTGGGCAAAGTGGTTTGGGTTTTAACCTTACTTGTGGTGTGCTACTTTGGCCGCTTGAGTTTATTGTAACTGATATTGTGAATGAGTTTTATGGCCCCAAAGCGGTTCGTAGAATATCTTTTACCGCTGTAGGCTTAATTTCTTACGCTTTTATCATGTACTACATGGCTATTGGTGTACCGCCAGCTGATTTTTGGCTAGGTAGCGGTACGCAAAATGGTATTGCCAATATGCAAGTAGCGTTCAATGGCATTTTTGGGCAAGGCATGCGCATTATTGTAGGTAGTTTGGCTGCGTTTTTAGTGAGCCAAATTGTAGATGTGTATGTGTTTCACAAAATAAAAAAAGTAACAGGTGATAAGCACCTTTGGCTTCGTGCTACAGGGTCTACATTGGTAAGCCAATTAGTTGATAGTTACATTGTGCTGTTTATTGCATTTTGGGGCGTATTTACTTGGCAGCAAATTTTAGCCTTTGGTATGATGAACTATATCTACAAATTTACCATGGCCATTATACTTAGCCCTGTGGTTATTTATGCTGAAAAAGGTATTGCCAAATACGTAGGCCATGATGTAGCACAACAAATGAAACGTGAAGCCGCTGGCGAAGCAACCACAGGTTTTGAAAATATTCCTACGGCAGGATAATTTTTAGTGAAAGGTGAATTGTGAAAAGTGAAATGTGAACCGAAGGGCAATTAAGAAACAGAGTACTTAATATTCTAAACCGTCTTTGCTTTTTTTGCCCGGTTTTTTTACTAATAACCGTTAAGTAAATCACACCTATCACTTCTTCAACATCCCTACCACAATTTTATCTAGCGGTAGGTCAACATCCGCTTCTGTTAAGGTTTCTAAAGGTATCCAACGGCGCACTTCTGCTTGGCCATTTGGGTCGCTTGTAGCTTCTGGGGCAAAATCAAATCGGGTGGTTTTTACTTCAATATTGGTAGGTACATTGCTATGCACATAGTAGTAAATGGAAATAATTTGGTGTCTACTATTAAAAGCCGACATCTGAAAAATATCAGTGGTATAAATATGGTCGCCTACGGTTACATCAAGCCCTGTTTCTTCCATAAACTCACGTTTAAGGCAATCTCTTGTGCCTTCACCAAACTCTAAACCACCACCAGGAAATTTGGTAAAATAATTACCGCGAATAAATTCATCGCTTACCAAAATGCGGTTTAGCCTATCTATTAAAATGCCGTACACTCTTACTGTAAATACCAAAGGCTGTGGAAATGAATGTGTTGCGTCCATACAAATAATTATGGGCGTAAAACTAGCGTATCTATTGTGAGCCGTAAATGAATTCTTAGAAAAAATATTTGTGCCACAAAGCAACCGAAACTCATGGCATCTCGTTCTTATCACGAAAATAGCTACAAACACATATCAACTTTTAGAAAATAAATATCAACCCAACCAGCCCTCCCTTATTTATACACATTATGCCGCAACCTATATAATTGTGCTAAGAAACGTTCGATAGCGTGGTGTATTTTTAAAAACTAATGAAGACAAAATTTATAATAAACCATAAACAAAATAAAAACATGAAAAGAAGGAGCATTATAGTACTAGCCATTGTTGCAGCAAGCTTTTGGGCAGGCTGTACTTATAAAAAAGAAGTAAGTGATACAACTACCATACCTATTGTTAATTGCGATACTACCAATGTGCGCTATAGCGTAGAAATAGTAGGCATTTTATCGGCCAACTGCTATAGTTGCCATACTGCACCTGCAAGTTTTGGTGGTGGCAATATTTTAAGCACCTACAACAATCTTAAGCCTTATGCTACTAGTAATTTACTGTATCATGTAGTAAACCAAACACCAGGCTACGACCCAATGCCTAAGGGCGCTGCTAAACTAGTTAGTTGTGATATAGCCAAAATAAGAACTTGGATAAGAAACGGCGCACCAAACAATTAAAACCACTACCATGAAATATGTATTAGGAATGCTCATAGCGTTAGGCGCATTTGCATTTACAACCGATCAAAAAATCTATCAAACTAAGTCTGGTAAAGTGAGCTTTTTTTCATCTACTTTAATAGAAGATATAGCTGCGGTTAATAACCAAGTTGATAGTAAGTTAAGTAACAATGGACAAATGGTTTTTCAACTAGCTATACGTGGATTTAGGTTTGAAAATGCTACCATGCAAGAGCATTTTAACGAGAACTATATGGAAAGCGATAAATTTCCTAAAGCGGTATTTAAGGGTAAAATAACCAATGTACCTGAGGTGAATTTTGACAAAGATGGTACTTACAAAACCACAGTAGCAGGCGAGTTAGAAATACATGGTGTAAAGCAAAATGTAACAGCCACAGGTACCATAGATATAAAAGCGGGTAAAGTAGCAGCCAAAAGTAGCTTTAAAATAAAGCTTGCTGATTATGGCATTAAAGGCACATTAATAGGCGATAAAATAGCTAAAGAATTGACCATTACTGTAGATTGTAAATACGATTAACCAAGAAAAATTATGACAACAATACAAAAAATATTTACGCTACTACTTGCAACCGCAAGTGCACATGTAGCTGTAGCACAAGAAATAGATTTATTTAAAACTACTACCGATAGCACTAAGCACAAAGAATACGTAGAAGCAACGTTTAAAAGCACGCATTTAATTAACGGTCACTCAATAGAAAACACCAAAGCTGGCTTGCTAGACTTTAGAATTTCGCACCGTTTTGGATTGTTAAATAGCGGTAGTTATAATTTCTTTGGTTTAGACAATGCTACAGAACGCCTAGGTCTTGATTATGGCATTACTAATAATATTGGCATTGGCATTGGTAGAAGCACGTTTCAAAAGCAAATGGATGGCTTTTTGAAAGTGAAATTGTTAAAGCAAAGCACTGGCCCACATGCATCGCCTGTGTCTATTACTGGTTTAGCGGCAGTAATTATTAAAACATTAAAAGATAGCGACCCTGCTATAAAACGCACCACTAGCGATAAAACTGCATATACCTATCAATTAATTATTGCTAGAAAATTCAGTTCATCAACCTCTATACAGTTAATGCCTACTATGGTGCATTACAATTTAGTACCATTTGCAAATGACCCTAACGATTTGTATAGTTTAGGCATTGGTGCAAGGCAAAAATTATCTAAAAGATTAAGCCTTACAGCCGAGTATTATTACCAGTTCAATCAATTTAGTGGCTACTATAATTCGTTGGCTTTAGGTGTAGATATTGAAACAGGTGGCCACGTATTTCAGTTGCACTTTACCAATTCTACAGGGTTAACAGAAAGTACATTTATTAACCAAACATCTGGTAAATGGGAAAATGGTGACATCCATTTTGGCTTTAATATTTCAAGGGTATTTAAGATTAAAAAGCAAAAACTAAGTCTGTAACAATTGGCTAAAGCTGCATTACATATTGCCCTCAATAATCGTGTGAAAAAAAATAAAGTTTACACATCGAACAACCATTTTGTAACTTTACCCGATACAAACCCAAAACTACCACAGCTGATTAACGATATTGACTTAAAACACTTGCTGAAAGACTGCGCTGCTAACAAACGAGACAGCCAGAAGCAATTGTATGCTATGTTTTATAGCTATCTTATGTCAATATGTATGCGTTATGCTAAAAGTAACGATGATGCTGTAGAGATTTTGAACGATGGTTTCTTGAAAATATTTAGAGAAATAGGTAAGTTCAATTCTATACACAATAGCTTAACAGCAGATTTTAAAGGTTGGATTAAGCGTATTGTTATTTACACAGCTATCGATCATTATCGTAAATACGATAAACACAATCATCACGCAGAAATTACCGATGCACAACTGGATACTATTGATGCTGATGAAAGTCAGTTAGCTAAGATTTCTTACAAAGAAATTATTGATTGTGTGCAACAATTATCACCAGCTTACCGAACTGTTTTTAGTCTTTTTGTGTTAGATGGATTTAGCCATGAAGAAATAGGTGAGCAGCTTGGTATAGCTATAGGAACATCAAAATCGAATTTATCCAAAGCGAGGCAACATTTGCAAAAAATGTTGCTAGCCAAGAATAATTATACAATGTATGAACGCAGAGCAGTTTGATAAACATTTACTTAACCTAAGCCAGCAAGCTGATGACAGCGCTGCTATGCCCTTTAATGAAGAGGTATGGCAGCGCATGGAGCAATTGCTAGATGGTGATAAAAAGAAGCGCAGGTTTGTACTTTGGTGGTGGTTATTGCTATTGCTGCTAGTGGGCGGTGGTACTGCTATGTATATGCAACATAATAATGCTAATAATACAACAGTAGCAAGCAATAAATTAAAAGGTAAAATTGAAGAAGTAGAAACTAATAATAAAACAACAAAAACTGAAAATAAAGTAGCAGAGCAAGTTGGTATAAATGATGCCAATACTTCAAACACGCCAATTTCTAAAGCTAATGATAATAGTGAAGTGGCGGTAGATGAAACTGTGCCAACGGTTACAAGAAATACAGCTAATAACAGAAGCTTTAAAACTTCAACTGGTAAAATACTTGTTGCCACAGCAAATGCAACGAACCAACGTAAAAGTAGAAGCGACAATCATCAACCATCTATTCTTGATAATGCCACTAAACAAAATGCACAGTTAAACACAAACCAATCTAGTAGCACTAACAGTACTCAGGTTGTTGATAACACGACAAGCAACAGTATTGATAATGCAACTGTAAATGCAGATGTAAAATCTGTTGAAAAAGCAAATGCAACTGATAAAATAGAAGCCAAAAAGAATGTTGATACTGCTACTAAACTTGCAGTAATTACTAAACAAGATAGCCCAAAGAAAAAGTCGTCTTTCCTTTCAAAATTTGAAGTGAGTGCTTTTGCAGCAGCAGATATTTCAGCAGTTGACTTATCATTTAAAGACCCTAAAAGCATCACTTTTGGTATTGGCTTAAGCTATCAAATTACCAAGAAGTTAAGTATTGCCACAGGCTTTGGTGTAAGTAAAAAATTATACACAGCAGATAGTATTGATTATAAAAATCAACCTTGGGTAATGGCTTCTTACAAGCTTAAAACAGTTGATGCTAACTGCTTAGTGTACGAGTTGCCAATTAATCTTCAATATCAATTTGCACAAAGTAAAAAAGCTAGTTGGCTCGCTGTAGGTGGTGTGTCAACATACTTTATGAAAAGCGAATCCTACGATTATAATTATCTCTATTACAATATGCCTCGCAAAACCAATTACCTGATAGAAGATAAAAACAATCATTTGTTTTCAATCTTAAATTTAGCAGTTGGTTATCGTAGACAATTAAGTAAACAACTATCTTATCAGTTAACGCCATTTGTAAAAATACCATTAACAGGTATTGGTGAAGGACAAGTGAAATTATACAGTGCAGGTCTTCAATTGTCACTTAATCTTAAGGGCAAATAGTTCAATCTTATTCTTTTCGATACTTTTATTGGGTACCAAACATATCTATGTGCCTTCTGTGCCTATGTGTTGAGCCCAACTATTTTACTAATTTATAGCACCATCTTTTTAATTTACCTTCAAAATCAAAAGGTGTAGTTGCTTTGGTAATATCTCTTATGTCACTAGCATTTATAGCCGCTGTGTCAATAATAAATTTGGTGTAGTTAGTGCTAAAATAAACCTTACCACCAGTTACTGTTGCCGCTAACACATCGTTTAATAGTTCTACATGGTCACGTTGAATGTCTAGAATGTCTTTCATGCGCTTACTATTACTAAACGTTGGCGGATCCATTACTACCAAGTCAAAACTATTTGGTGCCAATGTTTTTAAATATTGCTTCACGTCAGCATGAACAAACTGGAAATTCTCTTGGTCTTTCAGCAAATTAATAGCAAAATTATCCTCAGCCCACGTCAGGTAAGTCTTCGATAAGTCAACCGTAGTAACACTTTTAGCCTTGCCAGCCGCTGCATACACACTAAACGAACCTGTATAAGCAAATAGGTTCAGCACACGCTTGTCGGCACATTCTTTCTGCACCATTTGCCTAGTAATTCTATGGTCTAAAAACAAACCTGTATCCAAGTAATCGGTCAAGTTTACCAAAAACTTATGCCCATTTTCAAGCACCGTAAAAAACTCTTTTTTATCATCAACTTTCTCGTATTGCTCTTGCCTATTGGCTTTTCGTCTGCGTTGTTTTATGTAAATATTTTTGTCTTTTACCTGTAGCAAATTCGCAATTACCGCCACACAATCTTCTAGCCATTGCTCGTGTTCTTCATCCGTCATACCATGCCTACGCAAGTACTCAGCTAGGTACACTTTATCCTCATAAAGCTCTATGCAAAAAGGAAATTCGGGCAAGTCATGGTCGTACACCCTGTAGCACGTAATACCTTGCCTTACGGCCTGTTTATGCCCATGCTTGTACACTTTCTGCAAGCGATTGGTAAACATGATTAGCTTCTCATTCATAATCTTTATTCAATAAAAAACAGCCATCAAAATTTGATGGCTGTAAATGTATTTTTTGTTGGTCAACTGTGGTAATTCTATTTAGCCTCTGTTGCGTCGCACACTGCATCGTTCTGTAATCGCTTCGGCTTTGCCCACCTTATATACTACACGTATTGATACCAAGTTCTATTAACATCCCATTGCTCTAACTCTTTTGCAACAGCAGTTAAAAAACTAGCCCCTACGCTACCATCAATTACTCTGTGGTCGTAGCTAAGTGATAGGTACATCATGTGTCTAATGCCAATGGTATCACCATCTTCACTTTCAATAACTACAGGTTTCTTTTTAATGGCACCGATAGCCAAAATAGCTACTTGCGGCTGATTGATAATAGGTGTACCCATTAAGCTACCAAACGTACCAATATTGGTTACGGTAAATGTGCCACCACTTGTATCATCTGGTTTCAACTGGCTATTTCTAGCAGCATTTGCCAAATTATTTACAGCCATACTTAAACCTACAATATTTAATTTCTCAGCACTTTTAATAACTGGTACTATTAAGTTGCCACTTGGTAAAGCGGTAGCCATACCTATATTAAAGTCTTTCTTAACTACAATTCTGTCGCCCTCAATAGAAGAGTTAATCAATGGAAACTGTTGCATTACTTTTACAATGCTCTCAATAAACATTGGTGTAAAAGTAATTTTAGTACCTTCTCTTCTTTCAAACTCATCTTTAACGCGGCTGCGCCAAAGCACCATGTTTGTTACATCGGCTTCAACAAAGCTTGTTACATGTGGGCTAGTTTGCACACTGTTTACCATGTGTTTGGCTATCAGTTTGCGCATTCTATCCATTTCTATAATTTCTGTATCACCTGTAGGCAATGCAGACGTTGGATTAGCGAATTTACCCGTATGTCCTTCAGCAAGAGTAGTTAAAGGAATATCTTGGCTGTAAACTGGTGTGGGTACAAATACTGACTGTTGCACAGGCTGTAAGCAAGTTTGGTTAATAGATGTTGCAACTACTGATTTTTGTTCAACTGCTGTTTCTTCAACTATCGGTTCAGGAATAGCTGGCTCAGGTACTGTTACAACTGGCTCAGGCACAGTTACAACTGGTTCAGGCACAGTTACAACTGGTTCAGGCACAGTTACAACTGGTTCAGGTACAATTACAACTGGCTCAGGCACAGTTACCACTGACTCAGGCACAGTTACAACTGGTTCAGGTACAATTACAACTGGCTCAGGCACAGTTACCACTGACTCAGGAACAGTTACTACTGGTTCAGGAACAGTAACTACCGGTTCAGAAACGGTAACTACCGGTTCAGAAACGGTAACTACTGGTTCAGGAACGATAACTACCGGTTCAGGAACAGTAACTACAGGTTCAGAAACAATAACTGCAGGTTCAGGTACAGTTACAACTGGCTCAGGAACGGTAGCTACTGGTACTTCTACAATTGGTTGTTGAGGCATCAATACTGGTTCTACTGAAGGTGCTGTAAATGCAGCTTGAACAGGAACAGCTACGGGTTCAGGAATAACCGTTGGCGCTACAGCAACTACAGGTTCAGGAACTACCGCAGGTTGTGGTGCAACTACAGCTGGTGCAGGTGGTGCTGAATATACTGCCTGCGGTGCAGCAACTGGTGCTACATAGGCAGGTATTAATCCGGCTTTCTTATTAGCAACATATTGTAACACATCTCTTTTAGATACACGACCATCAGCGCCTGTACCTTCAATGCGCTCAAGTTCTGCAAGGCTAATGCCTTCACTATTTGCAATATTTAAAACTAACGGCGAGAAAAAGCGATTATTACCTGTTGGTTTTAATGGGCCGCTATTTTCAGGCACATATTCTAGAATATCTTTTTTAGTAACTCTACCATCTTCACCTGTACCTATTATTTTTTCCAGTTCGCTTAAGCTAATGCCTTCACTATTTGCTATACTCAGTACAGATGGCGAGAAGAAACTATTGTTATTTCTTGCACTAGCTGTTGTAATATTTTGCGGTACGTAAGGCAATTCGCCCAAGAAAGGCGGCTCAATTTCTTCAGGTTGTGGTGTTACAGGTGCTTGGTAAATTTGCTCAGGTGCTGGAACAACAATAGGTGCAGCTGCAACTGGTGCTTGTGGTGCAACAGGTGTAGAAGGTACCACAACAGAAGTTTCAATTTTAGCAATTACGCTACCTACTGCTACAACATCATTTACCTCGAACAATATCTCTTTTACAGTGCCATCCACAGTAGAAGGTACTTCGCTATCAACCTTGTCAGTTGCAATATCAAGCAATGTTTCATCTTGTTGAATACGGTCGCCAACATTTTTATGCCATTTCAAAATGGTCGCTTCCATAATACTTTCACCCATTTTGGGCATTATCAAATCAACTATAGCCATACGTAACAGAGAATTTAATGGGTTAAAAATTTTACCCCTAATTAAACAACTTTATAAAAATTATTTTTCGTTGGATGCAATAAGATAGACAAGCGCTACGTTAACTTAGGCTAAGTGCTGCTAGTTTCTTATACGGAACTAATAAATAATTTGTTGCATAATTCTACCAAAAGTAATTTTTAGCTTTCGAAAGTTATTCAATGGTTATCCACAATTAACATTCTCATCATGTTAAGGGCATTTATCGCAGTCATTTGAATGTTTCTTTCTCTGTCGTATCGTAGGTTAAATTGTTTGGCAATAACACGCCGAGAGTCAGCAACAGCAATCCATACAAGGCCAACAGGCTTCTCATCTGTAGCGCCAGCTGGCCCCATAATACCACTTACAGCAATACCATAATCGGTGTTCATTAATTTTACAATATTACTAGCCATTAAGGTCACAGTTTGTTCGCTTACAGCACCCACTGTGTGCAAAACTTCGTTGCTTACACCAAGCAGTTCTGTTTTAATTCTATTGTCGTAGCATACTACACTACCTGTAAAATAGGCCGATGAACCTGGCATAGAAGTGATTAAATGGGCAATGTACCCGCCTGTACAGCTTTCTGCAGTAGCTAATGTTTTGCCGTATTGTTTTAAAAGATTAGCAACTACTGCTTGAAGCGAAATATCTTCATCAATCACTAAATGCTCAGCTACATTTTGTTTTAGCAAGTTGAATTGATTGTCCAATTGTGCGATGATATCAGCTTTATCGAAACCCGAAGATGTAAGGCGCAAACGCACCATGCCATAATTAGGCAGATAAGCTAATTTGATATTGGCTGGTAAACCTTCTTCAAAATCCTTTATTAATTCTGCTAAAAAACTTTCGCCAATACCTGCTGTTAGCAATGTTCTATGTTCAATTATTGGAGCTGAAAACTTTGTAGGAATTAATGGCAACACTTGATTGGTCATTAACCATTTCATTTCATGTGGCACACCTGGCATGGCTATAAAAATTTTACCATCACGCTCAAACAACATACCTGGTGCAGTACCAACTTCATTTTTTAAAACGGTACATACATCTGGCACTTCTGCTTGCTTGGCATTACGCTCAATCATTGGACGCTTTAAAATATTGGCAAAAATATTTGTTACATGCGCCAAAGTTGGTTCATCAACCACCATTTTGCCGCCAAAATATTCGCACAATAAAGGCTTTGTAATATCATCGGCTGTAGGGCCTAAACCACCTGTAAGAAGAATGATATCTGCGTGTTTACTTTCTTCATCTAAGGCATACCAAATGTCATCCCAAGCATCGCCAACAGCTACACGATGCTTAACTGCAACGCCTATTTTATTCAATTCTTGAGCCATCCAAGGGCTATTAGTATCTACCACTTGACCAATCAATAATTCATCACCAATGGTAATAATAGACGCAAATATTTTTTCCATAAAACGAACGCTGTATTTTGTGCAAAGTAATTGTACTCACATGAAACACTTTCAACTTCTCATTAGTTTAATTTTTATAGGCATTATTTCTACTGCTCAAAGCGTTAGTGAGAAGCTTACTAAAGCCATGCAGCAATTAGAAAAAGACAGTGCTCTAAAGCACGCTAGTTTAAGCTTGTATGTTGTAGAATCTAAGACAAATAAGGTGGTGATAGATTTTAATAGTCACTTAGGCTTAGCGCCAGCAAGCTGCCAAAAAATTATAACAAGTGTTACGGCTTTTGAGTTCTTGGGTAAGGATTATCAGTACAAAACAGAACTAGGCTATGATGGTGCAATTACAAATGGTATTTTAAGTGGCAATTTGTACTTAGTTGGTAGTGGCGATCCTACATTGGGTAGCTGGCGATACAGCGCTACAAAAGACAGTGTAATTGTAAAAGAATGGCTAGACGCAATTAAAAAAGCTGGCATTAAATCAATAGATGGCAATGTGTTTTTAGACGGTAGAAAATTCAGTTATCAACCATTACCAGGTGGCTGGATTTGGGATGACATTGGTAACTATTATGGCGCTGGTACTTGGGGCTTAAATTGGCACGAAAACCAGTACGATTTAGTATTGCAGCCAGGGGATAATGAAGGTGATGAAGTGACTATTTTAAAAACTAATCCAGCTTTACAAAAAGCATTTTTAAAACCCAATATTACTACTGGTAAAAAAGGTAGTGGCGATAATGGCTACATTTATTTACCACCCTATAGCAACGCAGGTTTTGTAGAAGGCACAGTGCCTGCCGGCGAAAAAACGTTTACAATAAGTGGTGCATTTTCAAATCCTGTATGGCAAATACAACAAGTGTTAGAAGATGCTTTGACTAAAGAAAATATCAGCTTCAAAAGCATGTTTGATTTATCAACAATAGATGATGCAGTTATTCGTAAGCCAAGTACAATAATAGCTACACATAAATCACCAACACTAGATAGCATTAATTATTGGTTCATGAAAAAGAGTATCAACTTGTTTGGTGAAGCTTTATTAAAAACGATTGCCTACGAGAAATCTGGTGTAGGTTCTACTGACAAAGGTGTTGAAATAGTTAGGAAATTTTGGCAAGAAAGAGGCATTGATAAAGGCGCTATTAAAGTAATTGATGGTAGTGGTTTATCGCCTCAAAACCGCATAACGACTAATCTTTTGGTAAATGTGTTGCAGTATGCAAAAGATAAAACATGGTTTCCTTCTTTCTACGATGCATTGCCAATATATAATGGTATGAAACTAAAAAGTGGCACTATTGGTGGTAGTAAAAGTTTTGCTGGTTATCATACAAGTAAGGCAGGTATTGATTATACAGTTGCTATCATTGTCAACAACTTTGATGGTAGTGCTAGCGCAGTTGTAAAAAAGCTATTTGCAGTTTTGGATGAACTTAAATAATCCAAGCTTGTACCATTCTGTCTTTACCTTGAAGGTCTTGTTTTAGTAAAGTTTGGTAGCCATGTTGCTGAAACATAGTCACAGTTTCTTTACCCAAAGCTTCATTTATTTCAACAAAAATTTGTCCATTCGGATTAAGGTGCGTTTTACCAAAAGCCGCTATTTTTTCATAAAAAATTAAAGCATTATTATCAGCTACAAATAAAGCTAGGCTTGGCTCGTAGTCAGTTACATGCTTACTCATAACATTGCTTTCACTTTGCTTAATATAAGGTGGGTTGCTTACAATAATATCAAAAGTACCAAGTTGTTGCCAGTTTGTTTCGTCTAAAAAATCCAATCGTTGTATGCTAATATCTGCGTCTAAATCAGTTGCATTTTTTTGAGCAATTACTAACGCTGCTTCACTTATATCTACTGATAAAATGTTGCTAGATGGTAGGCGTTTTTTTAAAGCAATAGGTATGCAACCACTACCAGTACCAATGTCTAGTATTTGAGATTTTTGATTTGAGATTTGTGATTTGCTCACAACAAGTTCTACCAATTCATCGGTTTCTGGTCTTGGTATTAATACGCCTTCTTTTACAAAAAACTTTATACCTGCAAACCATGCTTCTTGCAACACATATTGCACAGGCTTGTTCTGTAATAGTTGCTGTGTAAAGGTTTCAAGCTGTTGTTGCTGAGAGCTATTTAAAGGTAAATCTTTGTAAAGTATTCTTTCTATGCGTCTTTGTCCGGTAATATATTCAATTACCCAATCGGTAATATTGGCGGCTTCACGGTCATCGTACAACTCAAATAGTTGGTACAAAAGCTGATGATATGCCGTGTTAATAGTCATGCTGCAATGTTACTATCATTTCAGTTATTTTTGCTGCCTTTACCAAATACCTGTCAATATTGACTTTGCATGAACAATACATGTTACGTTGCTTACAATTAGCCAAACTTGGTGAGGGTAATGTTGCACCCAATCCTATGGTTGGTAGTGTATTGGTGTATGACAATAGAATAATAGGTGAGGGCTATCATCAACAATATGGTGAAGCGCATGCAGAAGTGAATTGTATCAACAGTGTTGCAAAAGAGGATGTTCATTTAATACCACCATCAACCATTTATGTAAGTCTAGAACCTTGTGCCCACTTTGGTAAAACACCACCTTGTAGCGATTTAATCATTAAGCATGGTATTAAGAAAGTAGTGATTGGATGTAGAGATAGCTTCAAACAAGTAGATGGTAAAGGCATAGAAAAATTGCGTTTATCAGGTGCAGAAGTAACGGTTGGTGTATTGGAAAATAAATGTAGAGAACTGAACAAAAGATTCTTCACGTTTCATGAAAAGAAGCGACCGTTTATTGTATTAAAATGGGCAGAAACTGCCAATGGTATTATAGGCACAAATGGTAATTATAGACTGTTAATTAGTAATGATTTTTCCAATAGACTAGTTCATCAATTGCGTCATCAAAACGCTGCTATTTTAGTAGGCACTAATACTACTTTATTGGATAATCCTTCGCTCACAAATAGACTTTGGTATGGCAAAAGCCCAATGCGTTTAGTAATTGATAAAGACTTAAAACTACCCACCAATTTGCAATTGTTTGATCAACAAGAAAGAACGATTGTGTTTAATTATATCAAGCAAGAGGAACAAGAAAATCTAACTTATTACAAGCTGAATAAAGAAGCCGATTTACTGAATGAAATTCTTGCAGTTTGCTATCAACTGAATATTCAAAGCTTGCTTGTAGAAGGTGGTAGTAAAATGCTGCAATCCTTTATTGATAAGTATTTGTGGGACGAAGCTATTGTTATTACGAATACCTCATTGATAGTTAATGAGGGCGTTCCTGCACCTATCTTAAGTCATCATGCAAAAGCTAAACAAGTGGCTTTATTGAATGACGCTATTACATATTTTACCAATCAAAACAATAGTAATTAGGCCTTATGAGTAACGACTTATATTACTATACCATTGAGCAACCATCTTTAGCTGAGTTTAAAGATAAAGGCAGTCGGTTTTTAGCTTATACATTTCCTATTAATGCTGTTGAAGATTTTAAAAAACATTTACAAGAACTAAAAAAAGAGCATCCAAAAGCGGTGCACCATTGTTTTGGTTACAGGTTAGGTTTAGATGGTAATAATTTTAGGGCAAGCGATGATGGCGAACCAAGTGGCACAGCTGGTAAGCCTATTTTAAATGTGATTGATAGCAAGCAGTTAACGAATGTATTGGTTGTAGTAGTAAGATATTTTGGCGGCACATTACTAGGTGTCCCTGGCTTAATTAATGCGTATAAATCTGCTACTGCGATGGCTTTTCAAGTAGTGCCAATTATTCAAAAATCTGTTGAAGTTAATTATGAACTGCAATTTGATTATACCAGAATGAACGATGTAATGGTGATTTTAAAACAGTGCAATTGCAATATCATCAAGCAGGAAAATCAATTGTTTACCATTGTACAAGTGGGCGTACCAAAAGTACGCTTAGAAGAAGTATTATCTAAGCTTAAAGACCTGCACACGGTTGATGTAAGACGTTGCTAAGCTTTACCTTGTTTTGAAGATGTTGCTTATAACTAAATCTTTACTACCAACAGCATACGTATAAAATCCTTCGCCACTTTTAATGCCTAATTTGCCTGCAGTTACCATATTTACCAATAATGGGCAAGGTGCATATTTAGGATTTCCAAAGCCATCTTGTAGCACTTTTAAAATACTTAAGCAAACATCTAGGCCAATAAAATCTGCTAATTGCAAAGGCCCCATTGGATGCGCCATGCCAAGTTTCATAATGGTATCTATTTCTTCAACACCAGCAATGCCTTCGTATAAGCTGTAAATGGCTTCATTAATCATTGGCATCAATATTCTATTGGCAATAAAGCCAGGATAGTCATTTACAACGCAAGGCACTTTTTGTAATTGCTTGCTAAGTTCAGTGATTGTTGTAGTAACCGCTTGGCTAGTAGCATAGCCATTTATAATTTCTACCAATTTCATCACTGGTACTGGATTCATAAAATGCATACCAATGATTTGGCAGGGTCGCTTAGTTACACTGGCAATTTTAGTAATTGAAATAGAAGATGTATTAGAAGCAAGAATCGCATTTGATGGTGCATAGGTATCTAGCTGTTTAAAAATTGACAATTTCAAATCAATGTTTTCTGTAGCAGCTTCTACTACCAATTCTGCATTGGCAACACCTAGTTCAATGCTTGTTTGCGTATTAAGATTTGTAAGTGTTGCTTGTTTTGTAGCTTCAGTAATACTGCCTTTAGCTACTTGTCTATCTAGGTTTTTAGCAATGGTAGCTATTGCTTTATCAAGCTGTGTTTGGCTAATATCAATCAGCGTTACCGAAAAACCATGTTGTGCAAATACATGTGCAATACCATTACCCATCGTGCCAGCACCAATAACCGAAATATTTTTCTCTATCATAACAAGCAATTTTTTACAAATTAACACTTCAATTGTCAAATTAGCTAAACAACAAAGGCAACCGTTTTTAGGTTGCCTTTGTTAAATTTCTGGGATAAAAGTGTTTAGCTAAATAAACCACCTTTTTTCAAGGTTTTTACACCTTCGCCTATTTTAAACCCATTGTGGTAAATCTGAATTTTGTAATCACCAACTTGGTAGTTGGCATCTTTTTGTTTCCAATCAAAACTTACTGGTTTGCGTTTGCCTTGTTCGTACATTACTTCTACTTTTTCAGTATATAGTTTTTCGCCAGCATCTCTAGTATTAAAACTTGTACCGTTGCTTATCGCTTTACCATCTGGCCCTACTACTGCAATATATATTTGCTTAGTACCGCTAGGTGCAACTCGGTTTTCATCAAGGTCAAAAGAAAAGCGCAATAAATCTGCACGTTTAGCAGTCGTTGTTTCTTTTTCTTTACCATTACCTTTTACATTAATAGCGCCAATTGAAATATTGGATGCATGTAGGGTAGAGGCTAAATCTTCTACACTTTTTTTAGCAGCGTCAGTAGCAGCTAAGTTTTCAGCGATAGCTTGTTTTTCGGCCGATAACTGTTGCTTGTCGTTATTAAGTTGTGTATTAGTTGCGGTTAATTGTTGGTTTTCCGCTTTTGCTTTTTCTAAATCTGCAAACAAGTTATCAATCTTGCCATTTAATTCAGCAATCATCGCTTTTGCTTGTTTTAGCTCGCTATCAGTCGCATTTTTCTTCTTTAAAATACCATTAATGTTTTGCTTAAGTTTAATGATATCGCTATTTTTTTCAGCCAAAGCACCTTCTAGTTTTACATTGGTGCCAGCCATAGAATCAAGCTTTGCAGAAGCTAAATTATACTCTTGTTGTATAGAGTCTTTTGCGCTGCTTACACTCACAATTTGCGTGTTTTTGCTTTCAAGCTCGCCTTTAGTTTGGCTTTTATCGTAAATCATGTAGCCCCATGTTAATAATAATGCACCAACAAGAATGCCGTATATTACGTTACGATTATCTTTAGGTTGTTGTTGGTAATTTTGTGGTGTTGCAGAAGGTGTGTAACTCATAGTTTTCGTTTTTTAAGTCAATAAAAATAATTTGATTTTAGTATGCTAGCCAATTTATTATTGTTAGACATTGAAACCGTGCCTTCAGAAGCTGACTATCACAGTCTTAATCCTGAGTGGCAAAGCCTCTGGTTTGAAAAAATTTCTAAAACCGTGCCAGAAAATGTATCGCCTGAAGAAAGCTACAAAATGAAGGCTGGCATACTAGCAGAATTTGGTAAAATTATCTGTATTTCAACTGCATTTTTCTATGAAAATGAGGACAAAGAAGTGTGCTTAAAGATGAAAAGTGTGTACGGTGATGATGAAAGAAAATTATTGCAAGAGTTTGTTAAGCTTTGCGATAAAATGTACCAACACCAAAAGCAATTTCAGTTTGGTGGACATAATATTAGAGAGTTTGATATTCCATTTATATGCAGAAGACTACTGATTAATAGACTGCCCTTGCCAGAATATTTACAACTGCAAGACAAGCGACCTTGGGATGTAAAAATGTTTGATACCCTTGCTTGGTGGAAATTTGGTGACTATAAAAATTATATTTCACTGCACTTATTGGCCAATGTATTAGGCATACCTACTTCTAAAACAGATATGGATGGCAGTATGGTGCAAGAAGTGTATTACAAAGAAAAAGACCTACAACGCATTGTAGATTATTGCCAGCGTGATGTGGTGGTTACTGCCAACGTGATTCTGCGGTTTAAGAACTTGCCAATACTTGATGATAAAAATGTGGTGATAGTGAAATAAGACTTGGAAAGTTAAAAACTTTCCAAGTCTATATTTTAAAAGAGCACCGCCAATTTAGCTCGTATAAAAAATGGTGTGCCGGGTGTAAAATGTAACTCAGTTACCGAACTACCCAAAGGCTCATTTTGCAATCTTGATTCGGTTGCAAATTGTGCTTCTTTCCATTTAATATTACCAATGTTTTCTAAAGCCAAGCCAATTTCATATTTAGGTTTGGTATAGTTAATAGCGCCATCAACCAAAAAATAACCTTTTGCTATAATGCTATTGTCTTCATTAGCTGGTCTATTTTTAATGTATCTATAAGTGAGGCTACCATTAAAGCCTTCTTTGTTTTTGTAAAATATACCGCCTGTGCTAGTTGCAGTTGGGGCTAAAGGAATATAATCTTCACCCTTATTTGCACCGATGGCTCTTGGTTTGGTAAAGTTGAGGTTTACATTGGCAAACAAATGCGTGTTAAACTGGTAACGGGCAATCACATCTATACCTTCTCTTCTTGTTTTGCCACTAGGTTCTACCACGCCTGCATCGCCTACGTACACAAACTCTTGATTTAAGTATAAATACCATGCAGCTACATTAATTAATAAATTGTTGGTAGGTTTTAGTATCACGCCAATATCGCTGCCGTAAGCTGCTGGCAAGGTTTCTAAGCCATTATTTGCAACCACCACTCTTGTATCATTTGAGTGAAAACCTTTGCCAGACTTAATATAAGCTTGTATTTTGTTACTAAATGTATATTGAATATTCAACTTAGGGCTTATGATGGCTTTGCCCTGCGATGGTAATTGTGTAGCTGATAATTTATCTAAATAATTAAAATGGAAATAATCTAGCCTAGCACCAACGTTTACAGACCATTTGCCAAAAGCAACTTGCTTGTCTGCAAAAGCAAATGCATTAGCTTCTTTAATATCGCCCTTCTTAACATCGCTTAAAAATGCTCTTTTTACTACATTGGCTAATTCAGAATTAGTTGTCACATCATGCCTAATGCCTACACCATAAGTTGATGCAATAGCTACTTTGCCAAAAGTATTTTTACCATGCAAAGTAGAGGTGTAACCAAAAATATTACGTGCTTCTTTCTGATGTATTTCATCACCATTTATGGGGTCATTTAGGTAAAATGTAAAGTTTGAAAATAGGCTAAAAATATAGCGACTATAATACGCCTGATTATCCCAAATCAACCCATTGTTAAATCTTTTTGATAGCAATACATTGGCATTATATCGCTCTGTATTGCCGCCCTCGCTTGGGTCTATCGAGCCAAATCTATCAATGCTACCATTGTCTATTGCACGTTCTGGTATTTGGCCAGAAGCATCCCATTTACTAGAAAAAGCAGATAGCGAAGCCGTAAGTTGCGTATTGTTAATTAGAGCTACGTTGTATTTACCAAAAATATTAAAGCGGTTAAAGTGTTGCTTGTTAATGGTAGGTCCATCAGTATAGTTGGCTTCTGCTGCTAAGTAAGCACTTTGCTTGTCCTTATTGCGTTTTAGCAAGTCTATCATGGTTACTAACCTAGCTGTATTAAACCTACCTGCTTCTACTTGCACCATGCTTTTGGCTATGTTGTTGTAAGTAGAAAAGCTTACATAACCAGCCGTGTTTAAATTGCCATGCTGTGTATAGTAAGGGCCTGTACCAAAGTCAATATTGTTAATGGTTTCAGGAATAATAAAATGTGCATCTGCATAGCCCTGACCATGCGCATGAGATACCATATTTACAGGCATACCATCTACACTTACTTGTATATCTGTACCATGGTCGCAGTCAAAGCCACGCAAAAAAATCTGCTCTGCTTTACCACCACCTGCATGTTGCGCCACAAATAAGCCTGGTACTAGGCGCATTAACTCTTGTGTGTTGCGTACGGGCTTAAGGTCAAGGTCTATTTTGGCAAGGCTGGTAAATTTTGTTTGCGTACCCTTTTGCAATACTACCACGTCTTGTAATTGTGCAGTAGTTGGTTGTAAAGCAATAATAGTGTTGCTGCTATTGCTAAGCAGCATGGTTACTGACTGATAGCCAATAAACGATACTGTAATAGATGGCTGATTGGTATTGCTTGCAAAAGTAAAAAAGCCATTTCTATCGGTAAGTGTGCTAGTGTTTTGGCTAATGGTAATAATGGCTGCTTCTAATGGTTGTCTACTCACAGCATCTAGCACTTTGCCTTTAAAAAAGGTTTGCGCTTTGGTAGTAATAAGCAGGCACACCATTAACAGCGTGGTTAATGTATGTTTCATGTATGCAAATAGTTTTGCGAAAGCAAATGCATAGAAATGGCTAGCCACTTAATGGCACAGCATTGGTAGACATTTACTTGTTTAATAAATAGGATTAATAAAAAACTAGAACATACTAAGCCTTTGGCGGTGGATAATCGCCTTGTAAATGAGTGTGGTAGTTACGTGCTGTATAAGCCCCCAAATGTTGGGTAGTAATAATGGGCTGCTTAAAACAATAGGTTGCATTAATCGCTACATGGTCATCTGCATTGGTATTGTACTTACCATTGGTAGTAGTAGCATCTGTATTGGTTTTCTTGGCTATGGCTTGCGCCTCGTAATGGGTGTGGTATTTACCATGCTCGTAGTGTACGGTAGAAATATGCTCGTACAACCAAAATGTGTGCGCCACAGTATCAGAAACATAGGGTAACACAGGCATTAACATAACGGTGCTATAAGCTAGCAACACCAAATATGATAATACTTGTTTCATCGGTTTAAAAGTACGGGAAAATGTGGTGGTTGGATTGTTGGTATCTCTTCTTTGTCTTTTGATGTGACTTTTACAAACAATTGATTGGTGTTTGCAGTTAGTGAGGCAACACCAATGCCAGCGAAAATAATTTCTAGAGATGTATAAAATTGTTCGAGCCGTTTGTTTTTAAAGTTTCCCCATTTGGAAAAGTAGTATATAAAGTAGGAACGATTGTTTCTATTTTTTCAAAATGGCTTTTATTGTCTATAAATAATTCAAAGAAACCATAGTCATAATCTAGCTTACCGTAAAACAAAATATTTAGTGGCTCTTTAGTTATGTTCTCTTTTATCCATTTTTCGAGATTGTGGAACTCTAAGAATTCAGCCTCAAAAATGATTGTGTACTTATGGGTACTTAATAGTTTATCTCTTTCTTGCAAATCATCACTATCAATTGGTCTTAGTGCATATTCTTGAATCATTTCAGAGAATGTAGAGATTTTCATGCTAGAAAGAGTTTACATGTTATATGTTGTTGGCTAGGAAGCCAACAACGGCGAAATATCTGCATTACTATCTTCATTGTTATTGTCATCTTCTTCCTCTTTAAAGGACTTCTCTATCTCTTCATTACTTGGAAAACGTCCATTTTTTTCAACGAAATCATTTGTGAAAGAATCAACTTTTCTTTGAAATTGGGAAGCGTTAGACGTATTTAATAGATAATTGCCATAGAATGATTGCAAAATATTTGAATACGCAGTTCTGGGGTATGCCCCTTTAATAGATTTCACATTTGCTTTGGTATCAATTATTTCGTAATGAACTTTCCGTACAGTAGTTAGAATTTCATTAATGGTTTGCTCTTGAAGTGTTAATGTGGGTTTTGTAGTCGAACTATCGGTCGAAATTTTTTGCATTTCGCCATCAAAATCTGGATAATTTTTTTCAAAAGCTTTTTTTAAAACGACATCATCCAATTTTAATTCTAAAAGTTGATTATTAATTTCTTTTATTAATTTGAAAATGCTATCCTTTTGATTGAATGTATGATTAAAGCTAGATAGAGGATTGTTTATTAAATCGGTAGTTCTTAAATCAACTAAAAAAGTACAAACATTATTCTTGGGGTCACCTTTCGAAATCGCACCAGCTTCATAGAGAATCCAAGGCGTATTCTTATTTTCCATTGTCAGGCAGAATATTCCAAATGAAGTACTGTTTAATGAACCTTGAATTTGGCTATGCCAACCTTTTCCTGATTCTATATCTTGTGTAGATACCCATGGTTTAACTGCTTGAATAACTTGTGGTAACCAATCCTTAAATAAATTAGCAACCTTCTTACTTTTTTCTCCAGACCAACTCAAGAATATATTCATGATGGAATTTAATTGAATTTAAAATATTATTGGTAATGAACGCCAACTCAAAAATAGCCGAAACTCTCAATATAATACACTACTAAATAATCTTTTTATCCATCATTTTGCTTCCGCAAACTTTGCGGAAGGTTTTTTACGGCTTTTTAGCGTCAGCAAACTTTGCTGAACGTTTTTGACGTGTCATTTTGCATCCGCAAACTTTGCGGAAGTTTTTTTACAGCTTTTTAGCGTCAGCAAACTTTGCTGAACGTTTTTTACGCATCATTTTGCTTCCGCAAACTTTGCGGAAGTTTTTTTACGGCTTTTAAGCATCAACAAACTTTGCGGCAGGTTTTGCAGATGCCATTTGGCGGTAGCCAAAAAAATAAAAAAAATAATATGCAATTTTAATGAGGAAATAGATAAATCATTACTTTTAAACCTTAAACTAATAGTATATGATACAAGACATTCCGTACAGCATTTTTATTAATGGTGAATTTATTGGCTTATTTACCAATATTGAAAAAGTATGCAACGATAGCGACCCAAGTACCCTTAAAATTGATGCGCCGCTAGTAGATGTAAAAACCGCAGTTGAAGCTGTAAATACTTTATATGTAAGACCACAAAAAAGTGGCGAAACAACTACCATTACTAACTTGGATGTGCTGCGAGATAGACATTTTACAGGCATTAGAAAAGTAGTAGATGGCTATACTTACCATTATGATAGTAATATAGTAAAAGCCGCTACAACCATAGAATTGTGTATTGATAAATATGGTAGTAATATAGTGCGGCAAAATTTGGTAACCCAAACTACCACATTAGATAAACTAGCAGTAGATTTTGAAACGGATGATAAGGTAAAAGCTGCGTTGGCATTACTTAATTTAACCAGTTGGGGCACTGTTTTAAAAGAAACTAACGTAGACTTTAACGATACTTATTTAGTGCGTAATACAGAATATGCCGAAATACCAGAGGGTGATATATTGGAACTACGTAAAGTAGTAGAAGCAAAATTTGATGTATTGAAAAAGCATATTGAATTTTATGCGCTAACAACACCTTCGGCAGCATATGATAGTTTGATTAGTAAAATAAATAGTTTGAAAGACCAGTATGTTGCAACTGCAAAAAGGCGTAGATCAGGTGGCGGTAATACAACGCCAAATGATAATCCGCCAGCGTAGTAATAATAGGTGGTGGACTTTTATCTGTAAATTTGAACAATAAAATAAGTAATTATGGGCTTAGTATATGCAGATATAACATTAATTAATGGCGAAGACTTAATACTTGCCAAGCGCCATATAATAGGTGAGGAGGAAGTGAAACAAATGACGGTAAGTATGCTAGCAGATTCTGGTGCATACATGTTGGCCATTAACGAAAACATACAAGAGCAATTGCAATTGCCCGTAATAGAAAAGCGTAAAGCACAAATGGCAAATGGTACTATTGAAGAGTACGATGTAGTAGGGCCAATAGAAGTAAGATTTAAAAATAGGCAATCAACTTGTAGAGCAATGGTGTTACCTGGTGACAACGAACCTTTACTTGGTGCGATACCTATGGAAGACATGGATATATTGATTCATCCACTAAGACAAGAATTAATTGTTAATCCAGAGCATCCTTATTTTGCCCAAATGAAAATGAAATAATAGTTAAAGGCTAGGTATAAAAGCTGCGAACATTGGTTTTGTTCACAGCTTTTTTATGCAAAAAACACTCGCTCAATGGTCCAATACAAAGCCATTGCAGCAATAGCAATTGATAGGGGGTAAACAATGCGTTTTTTATAGTATGGCTTCTTGCCAAAAGGGATTACCAGTAAGGCAAACACAGCAAGTATAATACTGATTTGCCCCAGCTCAACACCTACATTAAACGATAGGATAGAGAGTGCAAATTGATTGCGTGGCAGCCCTATTTCGTTGAGTGAACTTGCAAAGCCTAGCCCATGTATTAACCCAAACAAAAACACCAGTAAAATGCGCCATGGTTTTAGTTCTGTTAGCAGCATATTTTCTATGGCTACAAACAGAATGGATAAGGCAATAATAGGCTCAACCACTGCACTTGGTGCTACAATAATGCTCTTCATGCTTAATGCCAAAGTAATAGAATGTGCTACTGTAAATGCTGTAGCTTGCCACAAGATTACTTTTACTTTATTGCTCAATAAACAAAGGCCTATTACAAACAAAATATGATCTAAACCTTGTGGAATAATGTGGCTAAAACCAAGCTTTAGGTAAAATAAAACAACATGCTCTGTAGGTGCTTTTTCTAGCGAATAGTTAATGGTGTGGCCATAACTATTATTGGCAATTAGTAACAGCAAAACAGAAAGCCCAATCAGCTTTTGCTTATGATATTTTAGCGAAGGCAACAAATAATTTGATGTCATACAAGCAGAATGATTATAAAGTTTTAAAAGCTTCTATACTTTCGGTACGTAAGCTTTGTGCAATATACGCATTGCTGTTAGTAGCTTCTTGCAACAAGGTTTTTGCCATTGTTTTATCGCCTGCTTTATAAAAAATTAAACCTGCTCTGCTTAGCAATGTTGGGTTTTTAGAATTGGTTTTTAACGCCACTTTTATATAAGGTAATGCTTTGGCAAACTCACCTTTATTGTAGTACACCCAAGCAACAGCTTCGTTTACATCAATATTATCTGGTCTGCGATTGTACTCTAATAATGCATGTTCTAAAGCTTTGTCAACGTTTTTAATTTTTAGGTACGCGTAAGCCAATTCTTTATCGGCATAATGGCCAATATTTTCATCATCATTGGCGGCTTTTGCATCTTTACTTAAATCAGTTATTACAGCATTCGCAGTAGCCTCAGCTTTTTTAGAATCACCAGAAATTTGATAGATATCTACCAGTTCTTCTTTCATAGCATTATCATTAATTAATGAATCTGCTTGCTCAAAATAACCAATAGCTTTCTTATAATCTTTATTCGCCAAAGCCACTCTGCCTAAGCCAGCAATAGCGTAAGAATAGCCTGGTCTTAATGCCAAAGAGTATTGATATAATGTATCGGCTTTTTTATAGTCACCAACTTTCTCGTACAAGCTACCAAGTTGCACACGGGTCCATTCTGTATGTTCGTCACCAGCACCGCCAGTTTCTACCGCCATTTTCATGGCTTTAATTGCGCCAGCATAATCACCATAAATTTCTCTTAAGTAAGATACTCTTGAGTAAGACGTTAAGTCAGGACGAACTGATACCATTTTATCTGCATATACAACAGCGCTATCGTATCTACCCATTTCTACATTACCATCAACTAATAAACCATAGATGTAGCCGTTGTAAGGATTGATAGCTCTAGCTTTTGCTGCTGTTGCTAGGCCATCAGCAAAATGGTGTTGACTCATTTCAATTAGGGCTTTAAATACCAATGCATTAAAGTTGTCTGGTTCAGCTTTTAATACAGTTTTTAGTTGGTGCATTGCAGCCATATCGTAATACACATAGTTGCCAGTTTCTCTTGCCTCTTGAATGTATAGTGATGCTAATTTTAAAGATGATTTAGTATCGTTTGGATTTAGCGCTAATGCGGCAATAAGATCTGTTGCACGTTTTTTTACATCTAGCCATTCTTTGCTTTGAGCTGCTGGTCCTTTACGGTCTAATAATTCGTAAACGTAACCGTCTTTTTCTTTTTGTTTTTTATTGTAATTAACTACAATGGCGGTAGTGGCTATTAAAAATAAGGCAATGCTTAATAGGTAAATGTTTTTCTTTTTCATGTTGTATTAATTTCAGATGATGTATAGGTTTCTAATACATACGGCTGATTGTAAAGAGTGGTTTGGATTGGCAAAGAAATAACTGCACAAAAAAATAACCCAGCCAATCGGCTGGGTTAAATAAGAATTGGATAATTAACGGGATAATTATTGTTTCACTATTTTTTTAGAAGCTACAGTTACACCATTACTTTCTGCAATTACTATGTATGTACCGCTTGATAAGCTAGATATATCGAAACGAGCATTACCAGATGTTAATAGTTTATTAGCTACTTTTTTGCCATTACCATCAAATATTGCAACATTAATATTGCTTTGTGTGCTGCTCACATTAATAAAGCTGCTCGCAGGATTTGGTGAAATAGATAACACTGTTTTGCTATCAAATCTTACAGAGCGGATAGGTGAGTAGCTAAATTTACCATCATTATCTACTTGCTTAATACGGTAGTAATTGGTAGCATTTTTAGCAGGTGTGGTATGGGTAAAACCGTAGTTTTTAATACCGCTACCAAGGGTTGCATTTACTGTACCTACTTTTGTAAAAGTACCACCAGTGCTTTGTTCTACATCGTAATGGTTATTGTTTACTTCATTGGTTACTTGCCAATCTAGCAATACATTATCGCCAGATACATTTGCAGTAAAGTCAACAAAATTTACTGGTAAAGGTGTGTTTACTGGGCCTACATAGTTAGCACCTGTAAAGCCACGCCAAGGTGCTTGCACATAAGGAAAGCTAGCTTTAAAAGTGGTATCATTTGCAGTTATGCCAGCGTTATAGCTAATAACATTCACTAATTGATTTGATACAGCATTGTTGCCATTGGTATTATAATCATCGTACCACAAACCAATAGCTGCTAATACTACACCACCAACAGCTTGTAATTCAATAGTGGTTACATCATCTTCTAAACGTCTACCATTAGGAAAACCATCCATGTTTGGTATAAATTGTAATGCTGTACCGCTAGCTGTAAAGCGAGGGTCTGTTAAACCTAATACGGCTGCTTTTACAATACCTAAAGAGCTAAAGTCAGCACTGTTTCTTGGCGTTACTGGTACGGCCATATTTAGGCGCAACATGTCGCTAAGGGTAGGTAAAAAGTTATTGATAAATGGTTTACCTGCTGATAGTGGGCTACCGGCTGGCTTGCCTGTTGCTAACTGATAAGGTCTTAAATTTGGGACACCTGTGTAAAAAGCAGGTAAAATATCTACAGCACGAGGGCTAGTACTATCTGGTAATAAAATGCTACCAAAATTTGCTTCGCTTAATGCTGTGCCATCTAATGCTGGATTACCTTTTAAGCCATACAAACCTTTTTTACCATTTCTAAAATCATAGGTATTTAAAGATTTGCTTTGGATACGTAAAGGTGCTAAACCTGGTACTGCACCACCAAACTGAGAATCATCCATATATAATGCTAACTCAGGATTTTTAAAGTAAGATGCAAATTGCAAATCGTTACTTGGTGACGTAGCATTCCATTTGTCTTTTTGACCAATAGGAATCACCACTTCATTAGTTAAAGGCATACCTAAACGAGATACTTGAATCCAATTACCAGAAGCAACTGGCTTGCCTCCTGTAGAATCGAAAGTTGTAATAGCTGGGCGACTTGCACTTGCATACACACCAATTACAAATTCAGGGTCAAGTATTGATGTTGCTTGTGCGGTGGTTTTGCCATTTTTTTGTAAAGTAGAAATAGGCACTTCAATTACTAATGAGTGGCAGTTGAATTTAGCCAAACCATCTTTACCTGTGGCTCTAAAGCCGCCTACATCAAATGCACCACCAAGGTCTACAAAAAATGGATCATCAACAGGGCCAGCAAATACTTTTTCGCCAGTGGTAGCAGTTGCAATTGCAGCTGTCATTAATGCATCGTAGCTACTTGCACCTAAACCTACTGTGCCATTTTCAATAGAACGTGGGCCAATATTTGGCGGCGGTACAATACCATTACTTACAATAGTTGTAAATACACCACTGTTGTTAATGCTACGCTCTAAAGTGTAAGTAGTTTTTACATTTTGTTGCCCTAAACGTATGTTGAAAAACGTAGTAGGATCTTGGTTTACTTGTGTAAATGTGAAGCGATAGGTAATATCGTCACCGGTAGTTGCAGTTTGGTTTTTAATGTGAATTTCGTAGCGAATATTCTCGCCAAATGTGTACCAGTTTGGTCCGCCAGCAGGATGCTCGAAAGGAATATAATTTGCAATCAACACAATCTTACTAGAGTCTGATGGACTTCTAAAAGCATATAAATCGGTATTATCTGCCAATGGATCGTTGGCAATCAATGGCGCTTCTCTGTGAGAAGAGGCTTTTACTACACTTTGACTAAGTGTAACACAAACCAGTGTGGCCGTGAATAGTTTTATAATTCTGTTCATAAAATTTAATTTAAAATGGGTTAGAACCTTGGTTTAGAAGTGTAATCGTAGCCTCTCCATGGTGTTTGCACATAAGGGAAAGATGATTTAAACGTGGTATCGTTTTTAGTAGGGCCTGCACTAAAGCTTAGTACATTTACCAATCTTGGTGTTACTGGGCTTTGACCTACTGTATAATCATCGTACCACAAACCTATAGCTGCTAATACTACACCAGATACTGCTTGTAATTCAATCGTAGTAACATCATCTTCTAGGCGTCTACCATTAGGAAAACCATCCATGTTAGGGATAAACTGCAATGTTGTGCCACTTGCTGTATAACGCGCATCTGTTAAACCCAATACTGCTGCTTGAACTAAACCAAGAGAGCTAAAATCAGCACTATTTCTTGGTGTTACAGGTACAGCCATATTTAAGCGTAGCATATCACCAAAAGTTGGTAAAAAGTTATTGATAAATGGTTTACCTGCCGATAATGGGCTGCCTGCTGGTTTACCTGTTGCTAACTGGTAAGGTTTTAAGTTTGGTACACCTGTATAAAAAATTGGCAATAAGTCTACTGCACGAGGACTAGAATTATCAGGTAATAAAACGCTACCAAAATTTGCTTCGCTTAATGCTGTACCATCTAATGCTGGATTGCCTTTTAAGCCATATAGACCTGGCTTACCATTTCTAAAATCGAATGAACCCAATGATTTTTGTTGAATACGTAATGCATTCATAGAAGGCACAGCACCACCAAATTGAGAATCATCCATGTATAATGCTAACTCTGGATTTTTGAAGTAAGGAATAAAGCTACCTTCACCAGAACTATTGGTTTTTACAGTATTCCATTTATCTTTTTGGCCTACTGGAACAATGGCTTCGTTGGTTAAAGGCATACCTAAACGAGATACTTGTACCCAATTACCTGAAAAAGTTGCATTGCCACTACCATCGCTAGCTAATGTTTTTATTTGTTGGCGGCTTGCGCTTGCCCATACACCAATTACAAAATCACCATCTAAAATGCTGGTAGCTTGTGCAGTGGTTTTGCCATCTTTTTGTAAAGAACTGATAGGCACTTTAATAGCAATACTGTGTACGTTAAAACGAGCTAAACCATCTTTAGTAGCATTGGTAGTATTGCCTTCAGGTCTAAAATTGCCTACATCAAATGCGCCTGCTAAATCAACAAAAAACGGATCGTCAGCAGGGCCAGCAAATACCTTTTCACCCGTAATAGCAGTAGTAATTGCATTGGTCATTAAGGTATTGTAATTGCTACCTAAACCAACCGTTGCATTTTCTATAGAACGTGGGCCAATGTTAGCAGGTGGTACAACACCACTATTTATAATTGTTATGAATGTACTGCCACCATCAGTACTTTTTTCTAGTTTGTAAGTGGTTTTAAGGTTTTGCTGGCCTAAGCGAATGTTGAAGAATGTTGTACCATCTTGGTTTACTTGTGTAAATGTAAAACGGTAAGTAATGTCATCACCTGTGGTGGTAGTTTTGTTTTTAATGTGAATTTCGTAGCGCACATTAGGGCTAAAACTGTAATAGTTAGGCCCGCCTTCTGGTAACTGAAAAGGGATGTAATTGGCAATTAGCGTAACCGTAGATGAATCATCTGGGCTTCTAAACGCATACACATCGGTGTTGTCGGCCAATGGATCATTGGCAATCAATGGTGCTTCTCTGTGCGATGAAGCTTTTGCTGTAAAGTTGAGCAACATGGCTAATGGAATCATGGCTAGATGCTTCCATTGAAAGGTGTGAAAAATTCTTTTCATAAATTAATGCATTAAATGTTAAGATAAATGCTAACAGACAGTAGGAATAAAGATGGTACAGATATGTACGACGCTTGGCGATAAAAAGATTTAACTTTTTAAAATATTGCAAGAATTTAGCAGAAGTATTGAAAATAAGCGGATACGCTTTTAGTTCACATAGAGTAGTGGAAGTTGAATGAATACTATATACTCTATATATTTTTATGAAAGTGTTGTTTATAGAAGTATGTACTTTAAAATGACTAAATCATGTTTGCCATTTTAGCTAATTGAACCAAAGCAGTGGTATCTCTTGCACCTAATTTTTCAATCATATTGCCACGGTGGTTGCCTACGGTGGCGGTACTTATAAAAAGACGGGCAGCTATTTCTTTAGTGTCATAATCATCTGCTACTAATTTTAAAATTTCTTTTTCTCTTATCGATAAAAGGTCTTTAGTAGAGTATAATTTGTCCTGTGAATGAAACGTATGGATATATTCGCTATTGCTTCCGTGAGTAATTCTTATCCAATAATACCTGTAATCTTTTTTAAGTAAATGATTAATGTTTTGTACATAATTAAATGTGTAGCTGAATTTTTTATTTTCATCGTAATGAATAGGTAGGCCTTTAGAAAAAAGGCAAATTGGTTTATTATTAAGTAGTTTATATCTAATGCCACAATGAAATATTTGAATATTTTCACTTTGTTCAAAAGGTATTTTTTCTAATATTTCTGTAAACCATTTTACCGAATCTGTAAAAAATGATAAATAATCTATTTCAAGAAGGCTCATAATTTGAGCCATTCGCTGTTCTTTTGGTACTTCTGGCAGGTTACCCCAAAAATCTTTTTCGCCAACTTCTAGTATCGGTGCATAGTTAAGATGATCAAATATTGCTATTACAGCATCTGTACCTCTTACACTGTTAAGCAACAGGTTAGCTTCTTCTCTAAAACGTTCTATGTTGCCAATATCATTGTCTTTAAAAAATGAAGAAGACATTGATACAATTTTATGATACAAAATATCTGCATTCTGCATCTTCTTTAAATTGTCATTTTGCATACATAAAAGTTGTAATTACTTAATTTGCTTCACCTATTTCTTGCTCTTATATGCGAAAAAATAGCGGTTTTCACTATTTTTTGCAAACATTGCTACCTATACTTTCGTGCCTCAAATATATCATCTCTATCGCGTTAATTTTTGTATTATGATAGTAGCCAAAAAGTATTCTTGGAAGCAATCAACTTTAGGGGCATTACCCAGAAGTAAAAATTCTAACGAAATAATATTAAACACCATATCGCTTGTAGAATTGATAAAAGCAAGAAATGAGCAAGGATTCAATATGCTTTATGATAACTATAGTGGCGCTTTTTATAGTATTCTCCTTAAACTTGTTGGTCGCAATGATGTTGCTGAGGATCTTCTTCAAGATGTATTCTTAAAAATATGGAAAAGTATACACTTGTTTGATGCTACAAAAGGAGCCCTGTTTACTTGGATGCTAAAAATTACTAGAAATACAGCAATTGATTATCTACGTTCTTCCACAAATCGTCAACACTTATCAAATGTGAATAACGATATATATTCGCTTGATTTGGATTATATAAGCATTAGTTTTTCAAATGCAGTAATTGTAGAGAATAAAGATATTAGAAATAAAGCTTCAAAAATTGATGCTAAATATGCTACCATCATTGATATGATTTTTTTTTATGGTTATACGTATCAACAAACTGCTGAACTTTTAAAATTACCTATTGGTACTGTTAAAACCTTGGCAAGAAAAGGAATTAGTATTTTAAAGGATGCTTGCCAATAACAGTTTTTATAATCCTTTTTGGATGATTTCTTTTAAAACGGCAATATCAATTTCATCAATCTTATTAATGTACAAGCAGCCTTTGCCAGTTTTATATTTACCAAGTTTTTTCAACAATGCTTGCTCATCTGTAACAGCACCGCTAATGTACAATGCAAAGTTTTGCTTGCGTGGCGAGAAACCCATAATAAACCAATCTAATTCACGGCCACTATCATAAACTAATCGTTTATCGCCAAAACCAATAATGGCTGACCCCCACATTTTAGGCTTGACCTTAGTGGCTTTTTCCATTAATTCAAGAATGGTAAAAGCGTCTTTACGTTTTTGTTCATCAGCAACTGTATTAATAAATGCCTCAACGCTTAATTCTGTTTTTTGAGTTTTTAGTTCAGCCATTACAGTAATGTTTATGGTGTTAAATATGTATCGAAGATAATTATTTCACTTCTTTTTAATCACCTATGGCAAATCATTAACAACTATGGTGTTTGCTTTTACACCTGTTTGTTCATTTTGTAAAGGTTTTGTTGCAGTGGCTTCAATATTATCAGAGCCTTGCATTATTCACCTGTTTAATACTTAGTCACACTGTATACAATTCATTTTAACACGTAATTGTGTATTATCTTAAAAATTGCTATTTATAACGGCTTTATTAGTGCTTTTACCAGCATTCGTGCCGTCAATTCGTTAATAGATGCTACTTACAACCGCAAGTTGGCTTAAAACTTGTATTGAGGTTAAGTAGGCAAAATGGTTATAAATTTTTGTAGAAGCAATAGAATCTTTACACCAGGCTTCTATAAAGATTTAAAACCAATTATTAACAAAGCAAAAAACAGAAATTATGAACTTATTATTATTGTATACCGTATTGGCGTTATCGCTTGGTTTAATTTTATTTGTAATGGTAAGTAATAGAAACCACGCATTAAGGATAGACCGACAAATGAAAAAAAGCACATCTCAAGTTGATAAAGATGCACCTGATTATAATGATTTAGAAAATTAAAATCATGAGACAGGTGGGTAATATAAAATGCCCAGTTAATTAAATTAACTGGGCATTTTATTGTAAAAAATATACATCAGTTTATGCTTACTTGCCATCCCACACCAATGCACTTGCGCCTAAAATAGCAGCATCGCTTTCTTTTAAGTTGCTAAACATTAGTTGCACTTTATTTTTAAATACTTGAATTAAATTCTTTTCCATCGCTTCTTTGGTAGGGGTCATGATGTAGCTACCAGCTTTAGTAAGGCCACCAAACAAAATAATAGCTTGCGGTGAAGAGAACATGACAAAGTTTGCCAAAGCTTCACCTAAAATTTCGCCAGTAAAATCAAAAATACCTTTGGCAATTTCATCGCCTTGTATGGCACATTCGTACACTGTTTGACTAGTAAGGTCTTCTTCTGCAAAGTCTCTAAGCAAGCTTACTTTGGTAGGGTTAGCCGCTAAAAATTCTACAGCGGTATCTCTAACACCGGTTGCTGATGCATAAGATTCTAAACAACCACGACTGCCTGTGCCTCTGTGTAATCTACCACCATGGCGCACAATTACGTGACCTAATTCGCCAGCAAAGCCATCGTGACCAACCACCATTTTACCATCAATAACAATACCGCTACCTACACCTGTGCCAAGTGTGATGGTTATAAAATGCTTCATGCCTTTAGCTGCACCATACATCATTTCGCCCATGGCAGCAGCATTTGCATCGTTGGTAAGCGTGGTTTTAATGTCAAATTTTTCTGTAATTAAATGTGCAATAGGTACAATGCCTTGCCAATGTAAATTGGCTGCATACTCAATATTGCCAGTGTATAAATTGCCATTTGGCGCACCCATACCTATGCCAATCATATTCTCTTTGCCGCCATGTCTGTCAATCATCGGTTGCAACTTTTTATGTAGTTCGTCTACAAAAAAGTTGACTGGTTTTTCACTTGCTGTTGCTATTCTATCTTGCTCAAGTATATTGCCTTCACTATCTACAATACCAAATTTTGCGGTGGTGCCGCCAAGGTCTATACCTACTGCATATTGAGGGTTTGTTGTACTCATTGTTATCTATCGTTAATATCTATTGTTAAAAAAGTTCTGCTGCGCAAAATTAATGGCCACCACCTTTTGCCAGCACATCATAATCTATGCCTTGTGCTTTTAAAATACTTTTAGCTTTAATAGCATAAAAAGCAAGGTAGGCAAAGCAGGCAACACCTACAATGTAGCTGTATTGAATACCAAGTAAATGCTCAGAAGCAACATAACCTTGTAAATAGCTAATAAAGCCGCCACCCATAATCATCATAATTAAAAAGCTGCTACCTTCATTGGTGTGCTTGCCTAAGCCAGCTACTGCCAATGTAAATATGCAAGGCCATAATGTGCTACAAAATAAGCCAACACTTACAAAGGCATAAATACTAACTGTGCCAGTAGTAAGCATGCCTATCACCAAAGCTGTAATGCCCATTAATGAAAAAATAAGTAACATTTTTGCAGGGCTACCTTTGCTTAAAATGTCGCCAATAATCATAGCAATAATTACAAAGCCGTATAAATAGAAAGATGATACATCGTGTTGTGCAATCATGTTTACAATAATAAATACTGCAAACGCAATGTATGGCATGAAGAATTTAAGAATGTCTTTTGCCGATTTTGACATGTCAAACGCACCAATACTGGCTGTCCATCTACCAATCATTAAACTAGCCCAATACAATGAAATATAAGGAGCAACTTTATCGGTACTAATTGCCATTTTTTGTTTTAAAAACTCTGGTAAGTTGCTAGCTGTAGCTACTTCTACACCTACATAAACGAATATGCCAATCATGCCCATCCAAAGTTGTGGATATTGAAAAGCATATTTTTTATGAAGCACTTTGCTTGTATCGCCGGCTTCTTCAGTAGCTAAATTATCAAGGTCTATTTTATTAGGTACAGAAGAAAATTTTAAGAACACAGCAACTAGTAAAAATGCTAGGCCTAGAATAAGGTAAGGTATTTTAACGCTACCAATACTTGCCTCAGTATTAGCTGAATTGACGCTACCAAAAATGGCAAAACTTACTAACAATGGGCCGATGGTAGTACCAAAATTATTTACACCACCTGCCATACTTAAACGTTGTGAACCAGTTTTTGGGTCACCCATAACTACGGCTAAAGGATTAGCTGCAATTTGCTGTAATGAAAAACCTAAGGCAACAACAAATAAACCTGTAATCATTAAAGTAAATGAACTGTTATTAGCTGCTGGATAAAATAGTAGTGTACCAATTGCAGAAATAATTAAGCCCAGTGCGATACCGTTTTTATAACCAATTTTATTCAATAAATCGCTACCAATAAACTTAGAAATAATAAGGTAAATGATAGAACCAACTGTGTAGGCAATGTAAAATGCAACGGCCACTAATTGACTTTCTGCTTGTGATAGCACGAAAGCTTTTTTAAATACAGGGATTAAAATATCGTTGCTAGCGGCAACAAAACCCCAGAAAAAGAATACGGTAATTAATGTGCCGAATTGCCCCCATTTAGTTTTTTGGTTCATAATGCAAACATTTTTTGTTAGGGGCTGAAAATAAAGAGTTTTATTTACATAAAATTGTTTGGTTAAAATTTGTTACAAAAGCTTTAACCCCTAATTTGGATTTTCTTTTACAAAAACACGATTATCTATATGGAAATAATTCACGTAAGTGCAGAGTGTTACCCAATGGCTAAAGCTGGTGGCTTAGGCGATGTAGTAGGGGCGTTACCTAAATACCAATGCAAAGCTGGCAACTATGCCAAAGTGGTGATGCCAATGTACCGCACCAAGTTTTTATACGCAAATGAATGGGTAGTTGACTTTAAAGGCACAGCCTATTTAGGCTCTAAAAAGTTTGACTTTACCATTATCAAAGAAGCTACTAATAAACTTGGCTACGATTTGTTTTTAGTTGACATCAATGGCTTGCTTGACCGAGAAAAAATTTATGGTTATAGTGACGATACCGAACGTTTTATCTCTTTTCAAATAGCAGTTTTAACGTGGCTTAATAGTTGGCAACATCAACCTGATATTATTCATGTGCATGATTATCATGCAGGCCTAATACCGTTTATGTTGAAGAATTGCTTTGCCTTTAAACGCATGGCTTATGTAAAAACGGTGTTAACCATTCACAATGCACAATACCAAGGCTGGATAGGTTGGGATAAAGCCAGTTTAATACCTGCATACGATGGCTATAAATGGGGCGATTTAGATTGGAATAACACTATAAATCCGCTTGCTAGTGCCGTAAAATGTGCTTGGAAAGTTACTACTGTAAGCCCTAGCTATATGGATGAGCTGCGTTATAATAGCAATGGATTGGAAGATTTATTTGAGTACGAAAAAGGTAAGTGTGTAGGTATTTTAAATGGTATTGATAATGAAGTTTGGGATCCTGCAACAGACCCTTACCTTACCAGTAATTTTTCTGTAAAAACGGCTGATGCAGGTAAAAAGAAAAACAAAAAGCAAATTTGTGAGACCTATGGCTTAGATGAAAAACTGCCGTTGTTTGTATTTATTGGTAGGCTTGTGGGCGAAAAAGCAGCCGATATTTTGCCTGGAGCATTTTTAAACGCTTTGTACCATCAGCAAGGAAAAGCTTGTTATATGGTGCTTGGTAGTGGTGATAAACATGTAGAATGGGAATTAAATAATATCACTAGTCAATACAGAGGCTACTACAATGCGGTAATTGGTTACGATGAAGCCTTGAGTCATAAACTATATGCAGCTGCCGACTTTTTATTAATGCCAAGTAGGGTAGAACCTTGTGGCTTAAACCAAATGTATGCCTTGCGATATGGTACAGTGCCAATGGTTAGAAGTACTGGTGGCTTGCAAGATACCGTAAAAGACATGGGTGAATGGGAAGGTTTTGGTATTAGATTTAATAACGCAACGGTAAGCGATGTGGCGCACTCAATTTATAGAGCTATAGAAGTGTATAAAGATAAAACGCACTTTGGTTGGATGCGTAAATACATGATGCAAATAGACCACAGCTGGGAAGCAGTAGTTGAAGCCTATACCGATGTATACAAAAGTGCTTAATAACTAGTCTTTTTGAAGTTAACAAAAGATTTGTCTAATTTTTTTTAACCAATGTATGTATATCAATTGCTTTCGTCATAACTTTCCAACCTCTGTTTTTTGGATTGCTTTGATAATTATGAAAAAAACTTTTTAACCCCAATTTTATGGCATCTTTAAGTAAAAAAATTGTAGCAGTAATATTAGGTGGTGGCGCTGGCAGCAGATTGTACCCGCTTACAGCATCACGCTCTAAACCTGCAGTACCAGTAGCTGGTAAATATCGTTTGGTAGATATTCCTATTAGCAACTGTATGAATAGCGGCATCAACCGTATGTTTGTGTTAACGCAGTTTAACTCAGCTTCATTAAACAAGCACATTAAAAATACCTACCACTTTAGTGCATTCAGTACTGGGTTTGTAGATATTCTGGCAGCAGAACAAACACCTGATAATCCAGGTTGGTTTCAAGGTACAGCCGATGCGGTGAGACAATCGCTACGTCACATTTCAAACTTAGATTTCGAATACATTTTAATACTAAGCGGTGATCAATTGTACCAAATGGATTTCTTAGAAATGATTACGGATCATCTTAACAGAGGAGCTGATATTTCTATTGCTACCATACCTGTACATGCCAATGATGCCACCGAGTTTGGTATTCTTAAAACAGACGAAGGCGGTATGATTTCATCGTTTATAGAAAAACCTAAAAAAGATGTACTTGGCGATTGGACAAGCACTACAAGTGGTGTAATGCAACAGCAAGGCAGAATATATTTAGCCTCAATGGGGATTTATATATTTAACAAAGCGGTATTGAATAATTTGTTGAAAGATCATCATCCCAATGCCACAGATTTTGGTAAAGAGATCATCCCTAACGCTATCGAAAATTATAAAGTAGCAAGCTATCAATATGAAGGTTATTGGACAGATATTGGAAATATCGCTTCTTTCTTTGAAGCGAATTTAGCTTTAACAGCTGAAATTCCTGAGTTCAATTTATTTGACAATAGCAATGTGGTGTACACAAGACCACGTATGCTGCCACCAGCAAAAATTAGTGGTACAACTTTAGAAAAAACCTTAATTGCAGAGGGTTCTATTATAAATGCAAGCCGACTTGAACATTGTGTATTAGGTATTAGGGCTCGCATTGGCTATGGTACTACAGTTGTGAGTAGCTATATTATGGGTAACGACTACTACGAAACATTAGAAGTGATGCAAGAGAACGTAGGAAAAGGTATCCCTAAAATTGGTATTGGGGAGCGTTGCTATATTAAAGATGCTATTATTGATAAAAACTGCCGTATAGGTAATGATGTGCGTATTAATGGCGGTAAGCACTTAGAAAATACAGACCATCCATTATATAGTGTAAAAGATGGCATAGTGGTGGTAAAAAAAGGTGCTATTTTACCCAATGGTTTTGTAATTTAATAAATTTGATAAATGAAAACATCCGCACAATTGCGGATGTTTTTTTGCTTTATTTTGCAACGTGTAAAAAATACACAATTATAATTATAAACGATTGCTATGACTAGTTCAACTTTAGCCCCAAACGTTACAAACACTGTTGCTAAACCTAAATTATCCTTAGTACAGATTTTTACAATGAGCTTCGGCTTTTTGGGTATTCAATTTGGTTTCGCTTTACAAAATGGCAATACAAGCCGCATTTTACGTTCTTATGGTGCCGATGTAGACCAGTTGCCAATGTTTTGGATAGTTGCGCCATTAGTTGGTATGATTGTTCAACCACTTATTGGTCATTACAGCGATAAAACATGGAATAAATTAGGTCGTAGAAAACCCTATTTTTTGGCAGGTGCAATTCTATCATCATTGGCTTTAGTTTTTTTACCAAATTCTGGTGCGTTATCTGCAATAGTTCCTGCTTTATGGGTTGGGGCTGGCATGGTAATGATTATGGATGCTTCGTTTAATGTAGCTATGGAGCCATTTAGAGCTTTGGTGGCTGATAATTTGCCCGACTCGCAACGTACAATTGGCTTTTCAATACAAACCTTTTTAATTGGTTTAGGTGCCGTTGTAGGTTCTGCATTACCTGAAATTTTAGGTAAAAGCGGCTTTAGTATGGAAACTGCAAAAGATGGTGTAGCCGATAATATCAAGTACGCATTTTATATTGGTGCAGCAGTTTTTATGATAGCCATTTTAATTACAGTATTTTTTTCAAAAGAATATCCACCCAAAGAGTACGAGCAGTTTCATGGCAAGAATGAAGAAACAGAAAAGCCTGTTTTGAGTGAAATTTTTAAAGACTTTGCTCAAATGCCTAAAACCATGAAGCAACTTGGCTTAGTGCAGTTTTTTACATGGTTTGCACTTTTTAGTATGTGGGTTTTTACAACAGATGCTGTTGCTACACACGTTTATGGTTTAAGTGGTGATTATAGTAAAAGCATTGCTTATAATGAAGCAGGCAATAAAGTAAGTTCAGCTTTTGGCGTGTACAATTTAGTTGCTATGGTATATGCTTTGTTTTTGCCAATGATTGCAAAATTTATTGGTCGCAAAGCCACGCATGCGTTTTCGTTACTAGCTGGTGGTGTTGGTTTAATTTCTATTTATTTTATTAAAGATCCAAACATGGTTACCTTTTCTATGGTAGGTATAGGGCTAGCATGGGCAAGCGTTTTATCAATGCCTTATGTTATTTTATCAGGCTCTATACCATCAGGCAAGCTAGGTATTTACATGGGTATTTTTAATTTCTTTATCACCATGCCTCAAATCGTTAACGGTCTTTTTGGTGGCTGGATAGTAAAGCATGTTTATGGTAATCAGCCCATTTATGCCATTGTTTTAGCTGGCGTGTTTATGCTTTTGGCTGCACTAAGTTGCTTGTTTGTACAAGACACTAATAACACTGCATCGCAAAAATCTTAATCTAGATAATTCTTATGTAACCATTGTTAGTAGTACTATTTGGCTACTGTTGCATAGCACAAATACACTGTTTTTTGCTTTATTATTAAAACAACTACATGTGCTTGTTGGTAGTGTTTATAAATTGGTTTCTAATGCTTGCTTATTGGCTTCACAAAACAATTGATGGTAGTGCCAAAATGCTAAAAACAACCATTAGTTTTTCCTTCGCCTTTTTTATACGGGTGCTAAAAGTATTACTGCTAATTGCCTGTAAAATGTATAAATTGCATTACATAAATTAAGAAATTAGTTTTAATAAAACATTCACCATTATTAATGGTTGCTATGCCTAAAAATTCACTGATGAAAGAAGATGCTAATTCCATAAACCCAACAGCACAAAACACTAAAAAAGTTGGAATGCTAGCAGAAAAAAAATACGAAGACATCCATTTTGTAGATAGCCAACAATCGGTTTGGAACTACTCACTATTTACGGATGAAGATGTACGTAATTTTCAAAATGGTACACACTATAGTTTGTATAAATTATTTGGCAATAAGCAGTTAACGGTACTTGGTACAGAAGGTACTTACTTTGCTGTATGGGCACCAAATGCAACATTCATAAGCGTTACAGGCTATTTTAATAAATGGGATAAAACAGCGCATCCTCTAAAAGTAAGGCAAGATAGTTCTGGTATTTGGGAAGGATTTATACCCAATGTTTTAAAAGGTGAGGCTTATAAATACCACATTCATGGCTATGAAAATGCACGACTAGATAAAGCTGATCCATTTGCACATTTTTCTGAAATAAGACCATTTACTGCATCAATTACTTGGGCCACTGAATATTATTGGCAAGACAATCAATGGATGCAAGAACGCAAAAAACACAATGCACTAAATGCACCTTACTCTGTGTATGAAATGCATTTGGCTAGCTGGATGCGCCCAGATAAAAACGATGAAGAAAGTTATAAAACCTATGGTGAAATAGCGGCTTTGCTAGTACCTTACTTAAAAGAAATGGCTTTCACACACGTAGAGTTTATGCCTGTGATGGAGCATCCATTTGATGGTAGTTGGGGCTATCAAGGCACGGGCTTTTTTGCACCTACTAGTCGCTTTGGTAACCCACAAGATTTTGCTTACTTGGTAGACTGCCTGCACCAAGCAGGTATTGGTGTGATATTAGATTGGGTGCCTTCGCATTTTCCTTACGATGCACATGGTTTGTACTTGTTTGATGGTACACACACCTATGAATATGCCGATATGCGCAAGGGTTTTCACCCAGATTGGAACAGCTATATTTTTAATTACAAACGTGGCGAGGTAAAAAGCTTTTTGATAAGTAGTGCTCGTTTTTGGTACGATCAATTTCACATTGATGGCTTGCGTGTAGATGCGGTAAGTTCGATGCTGCGCCTAGATTATAGCCGTGAAGAAGGTGAATGGGAACCAAATGAATACGGTGGTAATGGTAATATTGAAGCCATTGCGTTTATTAAAGACTTGAATGAAACTTTATACCGAGATTTCCCCGATACACAAACTATTGCAGAAGAAGCGTCTGACTGGCCGGGCATAAGCAAGCCCACTTTTGAAGGTGGCTTGGGCTTTGGTATGAAATGGATGATGGGCTGGATGCATGATACACTAGATTACTTTAAAATAGACCCATTGCTGCGCAAAGGCTCGCAGAATAAGTTTACGTTTAGTATGGCTTATTTTAGCGATGAAAATTTTATGCTACCGCTTAGCCACGATGAAGTGGTGCATGGCAAAAGCCCTATGATTTATAAAATGCCTGGTGATGAGTGGCAAAAGTTTGCCAACTTGCGTTTGTTGTACACCTATATGTTTACACATCCCGGGGCTAAGTTGCTGTTTATGGGTGATGAATTTGGGCAAACCGCTGAGTGGAATTACAAAACAGAGCTGCAATGGGATTTACTAAAACATGTAAGCCATGGTGGTATGAAATATTGTGTGCAAAAGCTGAATGAATTGTACCGAGGTCAGCCGGCTTTGTACGAAAAACAATTTGGTAATGATGGCTTTGAATGGATAGACCTAAACCACCGTGATGAATGTGTAATGGTGTACAAGCGCAAAGGCGAATTACCAGAAAATGATGTGGTGGTAGTGCTAAACATGACGCCTGTAGTGCGCATGAATTGGGAAATTTATGTGCATGGCAAAAACGAGTGGCAAGAGATATTTAACAGTAACGATAAAGCCTATTGGGGCACTGGTGATGTGTTTAACCCAGCAATAAAAGCTGAATTGGTAGATGAAGATACCAAATGCTATAAACTCACATTGAATTTACCGCCATTGGCTGGTATTGTGTTGGGGTAGTTTAACCACCAAGTACACAAAGACGGAAACACAAAGAACACTAAAGCTTTTTGGTATTTGCCTAATAGTGGTACTGAAAAAGAAATACCCAGATTTTTATACCGAATATGTATTGGCGAGAAATATTATAGAGCAAGGTGGTAGCGGTGCAAAGGTTGCTGAGAAGGTTGTGGGGTAAAGAAAAGACAAAGGATCTACACAACTGAAAGTTTAGTAGAGCGATTTCAATGTTTGTATTTTAATAAGATAATAGCTGAATGTAAAATATCTACAATTTTTAATTACTAATTGTTGAATCTTATGTTGGTCAAAAAAAAATGTCTGGTATGTTTATTATTAGCGTTATTATCTTCTATTTCTGCTTACTCTCAAGTAGTGCAGATTAAAGGTACTGTTGTGGATAAAGCGAGCCATAAACCGCTACAGGGTGTATCAATACAAGTTAGTAAGTACAAAGGCTCTGTTACTAATAATAAAGGCTTTTTTAGTATCAATATAGATACATCAATTAATACCTCTCAACTTAGTTTTAGTTTCATTGGCTATAAAAAAGCAACTATTAATTGCTTACATAATGTAAGTAATATGATAGAACTTGTTCCTGCGAGTAGTAATCTAAAAGAGGTGATAGTTTCTACAAGAGCAAAAACACTAATTGAGAGAGCGATTGATAAAATACCGGAAAATTATCCTAACAAACCTTTTATTATCAACGGTATTTATAGGGTATATAACATTGTAAACGATAGTGATTATTATTATAAAGCTGACGGTGTCGTTAAAGCATTTTCTCCTGCTTACAATAATGAGGACAATGACAAACAACAAGTGAAATTGATACAAAATAAGTTTGTATTAAAAGAAAATAAGTCGTCTAAGTACTACAATACCCCAACTGAAAAACATCGATGGGTTGGACAGTTTTATGGTATAGGCGATTATGTATTTAATAGACCTGACTACATTAACAGAAAGTATCTTAAAAATTATGTTTATACAGAGCGTGAAAAAATAGTGTTTGAAGGTAGAAAAGTATTTGTGGTAGATTTTGAATCTAAAACAAAAAAGCAGACAGAGGGTACTATTTATTTAGATACAGCTACTTTGGCTTTTGTAAAATTTGATGTTACTAGATATAATGTTAACGAAATTTTTTTTGTACCAGTTTCTATTGGTATTCATTCAACAACTTATCAGTTATTTAATGGCAAATGGTACATAAAAGAAAGCCAAGGCGAAAACAAGTATGCCACTAATTATGATGAACACTACTTTAGAAATTTCGTAACTACGTCTGTGGATACCAGTGATGTAAAATCATTCGACTACCAAGAAGTGTTACAACGGCGAGACGAAAATATAAAAACACTTAAAGAGGGCAATAAAGATGATTGGGCAAAATATGATAGCTTGTTTAAAAAAGAGGAAGTAGCTGGTAATATACCCGTAATGAAAGTGCCAGATGTTGATACTACAAAAACAATAAAGAATACGAATGTAATAAGTGCTTTATTTAAATATTTACGAAGTGATAATGTTTATATAATGCTATCACTTGGCAAGCAGCCGATTGATACGAAAAACTCAAGTTATAATTCATTAGCAGAATATGGGTTAGGAATAACTAATGGCTTTAGGCTACATGGTGGATTGTTTTTTGAATTTGGGAGCAAAACTTTTTACGGGTTAGGGGGAATATTTGCTATTACCAGTCATTATCAGTTAGATTATCAATTTAAAGTCAATAAATCGCATAGGCCAATATTTATAATGCCCTTTGCAGGGTATTCAGTAACTACTATCAAAAAAGATAATCAGAACATTGATCAAAGTTTTAAAAGCTGGGTGTTTGGTACTAACGTGTCTATAGAAATCACACGTAAACGTTGCTTATTTGTGACGCCGACTTATCACTATAACTACTATCAAGGAGGCACTTACACCGGCATTGAGCCAACGAATTTTTCTTTTAGCATTGGATATATATTTAAGCGATAAACGAAAAGGTGTTTTGATTTCACTCATTTCTCTTACTATAACAAACGGTATTAATTCATTTCGGTTAGATGCTTCGTTCCTCAGCATGACAATAAAACCTTTGCGCTCTTTGCCTTCTTTGTTACTTTGTGTAAAATACCTTATATTAATCTTGAAGGTTTTTATTGAAACCTTCAAGGATTTTGAAGATAGCTTTGTATGAAAATATCTACGCTACAATAAAAGCTGCGCAGCGAACAGAACGTACATACCGATAGCTATCGGTAGAGTGACACAACCGAAGCATCATAGTACCACTAAAGCTGGTAAATAAAAGGTTCTCGTCACTGCGAGGCACGAAGCAGTCTATTTTAAATGATTTTAGATTGCTTCGTACCTCGCAATGACGTTGGATTGTTTCCTGCGTCGCAATGACGGGGAATTTTTATCGCTGTTTTAAAGCTACCTTCACCGCCAATAAAATTTACCACATAGGCACAATAGAAATGCTGTTTGGTAAGGATACTATTGATTAAAATAGCATAGATAAAAGGAAATGGTTGTAAAGCTATGTGCCTTTGTGCCTATGTGTTGAACAAACGATTATGACTTTTAGTGATTTAAATTTAAACGCACCGTTGTTAAATGCTTTGGATGATCTTGGGTATACCAAACCAACTACTATTCAGGCTAGGGCTTTTTCGGTGATTATGAGTGGTAGAGATGTGTGTGGTATTGCGCAAACTGGTACTGGTAAAACCTTTGCTTATTTGTTGCCTTGCTTGCGCCAATGGAAATTTAGTAAAGACACGGCACCGCAAATTTTGATCATTGTGCCTACGAGAGAATTGGTGGTTCAGGTGGTAGAAGCGGTGAAAAAACTGACTACTTACATGAATGTGGCCGTGGTAGGTGTATATGGTGGGGTGAATATTAACACGCAAAAACTAGAAGTAGCCGAAGGTATGGATGTGCTGGTGGCTACGCCTGGTAGATTGATAGATTTGATGTATGACGGGGCTTTTAAAACCAAAGCCATTAAGCGATTGGTGATTGATGAGGTGGATGAAATGCTGAATCTTGGGTTTAGAGCGCAGTTAAAAGCCATATTGGATTTGCTGCCCCCAAAGCGCCAAAACCTGATGTTTTCTGCTACTATTACAGGTGATGTAGAGTTGCTGATGAACACCTATTTTGACACACCTGAACGCATAGAAGCGGCGCCAACAGGCACACCGCTAGAAAATATTATTCAGACGGCTTACCATGTACCTAACTTTTATACCAAAGTTAATTTGCTGATTCAGTTGCTTACGCAGCATGAAGAGATGAGCAAGGTATTGGTGTTTGTAGCTACTAAAAGCTTAGCAGACGATTTGTACGACGAACTGAAAGCAGAGTTTCCTGACAGGCTAGGAGTGATTCACTCGAACAAAGAGCAGAATCATCGTTTTAATACGGTGAATCAGTTTACAAATGGTACGTACCGCTTTATCATTGCGACAGATATAATTGCACGTGGTTTGGATATTTCTGAAGTAACGCATGTGATAAACTTTGACATGCCAGAAGTGCCAGAAAACTATATTCACCGCATTGGTAGAACTGGTAGGGCTGATAAAAAAGGTATCTCAATTAGTTTTATTACAGAGCGAGAACAAGAACAGCAGGCTAGGATAGAAGCGTTAATGAACTATGCTGTGCCTGTATTGCCTTTGCCAGATGATTTGGTGATTTCGGATGTATTGACAGAAGATGAAAAGCCAAAGGTGAAAATGAAAACGCACTTAGTAAAGCTGCCGAAGAAAGAAGAAAAAGGACCTGCGTTTCATGAGAAAAAGGATAAGAACAAGAAAAAAGTCACTGTAAAAGTGAGTCATAAAGATAAAATGATGAAGAAATACGGTAAGCCTATTAAAAGAAAGCCAAAAGAAAAATAGAAAAAGTATTTAGAACACGGATGACACAGATTGAATAGATTTACACCGATTTTTAAAGTAGGTTTTAAAGTACAATGTTGTAAATCCATCCAATCTTTTTATTCTACGTTCTATTACTCTTGCGGTAGTTTCATTTCTTCGTACGCATCTAGTTTGTCAAGTTCTAAAATAGTACCTGTATTATCTTTATTAGGATGGTACATTGGTAAAAACTTAGCGCCATATACAAACTCAGCCGCCACATAGCTACCACGAGAAATAACCGTATTGGCAAAGCTTTCATCAAAGCCTTGTACGAGAATCAAAATTTCTACATTGGCATTATCGATATCTTCTTTTGATAGATTGTAAAATGGACTTTCCTCGTTAATTACATGTACAATTGTCCAGTTGCTTATTAAACTATTGGCCTTAGCAATGTCAAGCGGCAGATTGAAAAACTTATTCTTTTTTGTGCCATCATCGTCTAGTACCTGCATACTCATGGTTACTTTGGCTTCAACATTTACCAAAAAGTTTTTAGTGTAAGGCACAATGCGAAACATAAAAGCCATACCACCACGAAACGGCGTAAACAAAGCGTTTTGACTGTATTTGATATAAGCTCGTGGTCTTGCAAAACGACCATACAGCAAGCCTGTAATTAATGCAAAACTCATTAGGCCAACCAATGCTTCAAGCGAAGCAGTAAAGCTTGCAGCAAAACCAATAGGATTAATACGACCATAGCCAACGGTGGTAAATGTTTGTGCGCTAAAGAAAAAAGCTTCGCCAAATTTTTCGCCATTAGTAGTGGCTACTAAACCACCTAAATGTTCTAACCCAATGAGTAAGTATACACCTGCAAATACCAAGTTAACACCTACAAAAGCAAGCATGATGATGGCAAGAAATTTCCAATTAGGCAGCGATAAAAGTGTGTGGTAAATATTAAAGCGGCTGAAGAAATTCATGCCACGCATTTCTATATTAGCCGAACCATCTTTATTAAAAAATCTGCCGCCATTGTAGTTTGTATTAGTGCCTAAGCCTGTTTCTGTTTCTGCTTTTGCCCTACGGTTAAAGTGTGTTAGTAATGCCATAATAATTTGAGATAGCGTTGGTTTGTGCAATATCGTATTTTAGCCGCTACTAATTTTATTTTCTACATGCAGTTTCAGCAATTATTACGTCAAGGTATTGTGTGGCGTGGTTTGTACCTCATTACTTTGTTTGCCTTAAACATTGTGATGAGTAGATTGCTGCAAGCAGAAATAAGCGGTTGGGCCAATTATTTAACGACTATTTTCTTTTTATTAACCCTAGTTGTAAGTGTAAATATTGAAAGCGGTGTGGCGTATTATGTTGCTAGCAAATTAATCCCAAGGCAAGCTGTATTATCATTTGTAGTTGTAGCATTTGCAATAATAACCGTACTAGTAACCATTGGTATGTTTGCTTGCGCAAATTATTTGCCGCAGGCAAATGCAACACCCGTGTTACTTGCCATTTTTGGTATCACTTTTATACTAGGTACGCTGTTATCTAATATTTTCTTGGGCTTGTTTCAAGCAGAAGATGATTTTTTTTCTGGTAATGTAACCATGGCTTGTGTAAATGCGATACTAAGTGTTGTGTTGTTGGTGTTGTATTGTTTAGGTGCTTCTAAAACTGATTTGGTGCTTACTTATTTTTCGTTCTTTGTTGTGCAAGGTTTGGCTGTTGCAGGTTATTATTTTTTAAAGATAAAACCTATTCAAAGATTCACTTTGCCCAATACAAAACAAACCAATTTATTGCTGCGATATTCACTATTAGCCTTAGCAGGTAACGTTGTTTTTTTCTTTGTGTATCGTGTAGATTTTTGCTTTGTAAATGAATACTGCACAGCGAGCGATTTGGGTAATTATATTCAAGCATCAAAAACGGTACAGTTGTTATTGGTATTGCCACAAATATTTGCTAGTGTGGTATTTCCCAAATCTGCCGATAGTAAAGCTGTTGCCTTTATACCACAGCAAATTTTGATTATTGTAAGGTTGTTGGCGCAATGCTTTTTGGCGGTATTCGTGTTAAGTTATTTGTTTGGAAATATAGTTTTTACCAGTGTATTCGGTGCCACATTTAGCAGTATGCATTGGTCAGTTACATTGTTGCTGCCGGGCATTTTTTCATTATCAGTGTTGGCGTTACTATCTGCATATTTCAGTGGCTTAAATCAAATGAGAGTGAACATTACAGGTGCAGTTTTAGCGCTTGTGGTTATTCTTTTGGGCGATTTTTTGTTTGTAAAACAATATGGTATTGTGGCTGCTGCCATTGTTAGTAGCGTTGGTTACACGGTAAATGTGGCGTATTCGTTCTATCGCTTTTTCAAAAGCAATACAATGTCTGTTTATGAATTGCTTCGCTTTAAAAAATCAGATTATCAATGGGTGTTTCATTTATTAACCAATAAAACTGAGTAATATGAAGCAGGTATTATGGTTAGCAAGTTGGTATCCTAATAAATTTGATGCATATAATGGCGATTTTATTCAGCGCCATGCACAAGCAACAGCACCTTTTTGTAAGTTGTATGTTATTCATGTTCAGTTAGTGTCAAGTACTTTTCAGGCAGAAAAAGTTACTACAGAACAATTGCTTCAAGCACATTTTCAAGAACAGATTTTGTATGTAAGGCAATCAAATTTGCCATATCCTTTCAATAAAATTATTGACCAAATTAATTACGAGCGATATTTTAAAAAGGCAATTAAACAGTATTTCAGCTTACATGGCAAGCCAGATTTAGTGCATGTACATGTACCTGTAAAAGCTGGAAAATTAGCCCTTTGGTTAAAAACCAAATTTGGCATTCCCTATTTGTTGACAGAGCATTATGGTATTTATAACGATTATGCAGAAGATAAATTTGTAAATAGAAGTTGGTGGTTTAAGCAGCTTACAAAAAAGGTTGTAGAGCAAGCGGATACCTTTTTACCAGTTAGTAAAAGTTTGGGCAAAGCTGTAAATAAATTAGTAATTAAAAAAGCATTTCAAGTAGTTTTTAATGTGGTTGACATCAGTATTTTTAAGTTTATTCCAACAGTAAATAAAGCTGAATTTTGGTTTATCCATGTTTCAACTATGAACCATCCAAAAAATGCAGATGGTATTTTAAGGGCTTTTGCAAAAGCGTATAATCAAAACGCAACTCTGCGTTTAAGAATGGTTGGCCCAGCAAGTGAAGATTTACAACATTTAACAATTACATTAAAAATAGATGATGTTGTAAATTTTACTGGCATGTTACCACAGCAAGAAGTAGCTAGTTTTATGCAAGAATCTAATGCGTTCGTATTATTTAGCAATTATGAAAATATGCCTTGCGTTATTGCCGAAGCTCTATGTTGTGGCTTGCCAATTATTTGCACTAATGTTGGTGGTATTGCCGAAGTTGTAAATGACACTAACGGTATTTTAATTAACCCAAAAGACGAAAACGCTTTGGTTGAAGCAATGCTTTATATAAAAAATGATTTTGAAACCTACAACCATCAAGAAATAGCTGAGAATGCAACCACTAAATTTTGTTATAAGGCTATCGGTAAGCAAATAGCTGGTTATTATTAAATCAGAAATTCAAAGCTATTTTGTTTAAAATCTTTCATTTGTTTTTACTACTAAGTTAGGCATTAATTCTACCTTGTACCGTTATCTTTGCCACAGTTATGAAGAATATTAGAAACTTTTGCATTATTGCACATATCGATCATGGTAAAAGCACTTTAGCCGATCGTTTACTTGAACATACCAAAACTATTGGCGAACGTGACATGATGAATCAGGTTTTGGATGATATGGATTTAGAACGTGAAAAAGGCATTACTATTAAAAGTCACGCTATTCAAATTGCTTATACATCTAAAGGCGAAACCTATAATTTCAACTTGATTGATACACCGGGTCACGTAGATTTTAGCTACGAAGTAAGCCGTGCATTAGCTGCTTGTGAAGGTGCTTTGTTGTTGGTAGATGCTAGCCAAGGTATTCAAGCTCAAACCATTAGTAACTTGTATTTAGCTATTGATAACGATTTGGAAATTATTCCTGTTATCAATAAAATAGATATGGATGGTGCGATGATACCAGAAGTTCAAGACCAGATTATTGACCTTATTGGCTGCAAAGTTGAGGATATTTTACTAGCAAGTGGCAAAAGTGGCATTGGTATAGAAGGTATTTTAGAAGCTATTGTAGAAAGAATTCCTGCACCAAAAGGCGATTATGCTGCACCATTACAAGCTTTAATTTTTGATAGCGTTTATAACAGTTTTAGAGGTATTATTATTTATTATAGAATAATGAATGGCGTTCTTAAAAAGAACGACAAAATTAGATTCATAGCTTCTGGGCAAGATTATACTGCCGATGAAGTGGGGGTTCTAAAACTGACTATGACCCAAAAAGAAGAGGTGAAGGCTGGTGATGTAGGCTACATTATTACGGGTATTAAAAATGCGAAAGAAGTAAAAGTTGGTGATACTATTACATTAGCCAATAATCCTGGTGAGATGATTCATGGTTTTGAAGAAGTAAAACCAATGGTTTTTGCTGGTATTTTTCCAGTAGAAACCGATGCTTTTGAAGAATTGCGTGAATGCATGGACAAATTGCAATTGAATGATGCCTCTTTAACTTTTGAGCTAGAAACGTCACAAGCATTAGGTTTTGGTTTTCGTTGCGGCTTTTTAGGCTTGCTGCATATGGAAATTATTCAAGAGCGTTTAGAACGTGAGTTTAACCAAACCGTAATTACTACTGTACCAAACGTAGGATTTATCGCTTACACCTCAAAAGGGGATAAAGTTGTTGTAAACAATCCTGCTGAAATGCCAGAGCCAACCAAAATTGATAGGATAGAAGAGCCATTTATTCGGGCACAAATTATCTCTTCGCCGGATTATATTGGTAATATTATGACTTTGTGTTTGGGTAAACGTGGTATTTTATTAAACCAAACTTACTTAACACCTACACGTGTTGAGTTAACTTTCGAAATGCCATTAACCGAAATTGTATTTGACTTTTATGATAAACTGAAAAGTCAAACACGTGGTTATGCGTCATTTGATTACGCACCAATTGGTATGCGTGAGGCCGATATTGTGAAAATGGATATTTTATTGAATGGTGAGAAAGTAGATGCTTTAAGTGCATTAATTCACCGTAGTAGAAGCCAAGATTTTGGTAGAAAATTATGTGAGAAGTTGAAGGAATTATTAACCAAACAACAGTTTCAAATTGCCATACAAGCTGCTATTGGCGCTAAAGTAATAGCTCGCGAGAATATTAGTGCCATGCGAAAAGATGTTACCGCTAAATGTTATGGTGGTGATATTAGCCGTAAACGTAAACTATTGGAAAAACAGAAAGAAGGTAAAAAGCGTATGCGTCAAATTGGTAACGTAGAAGTACCACAAGAAGCTTTCTTGGCTGTATTGAAATTGGATTAATAGTTTGTTTTTAATAATTTTATTGTATGGAACAAGCAATAGACAAAACAAAATACACCTACGAAGAATACCTACTATTAGAGAGGGAAACAGGTATGCGTCATGAATTTTGGAATGGCGAGGTGTTTTCTATGGCTGGCGGTACAAGAAATCACAACAGAATTGGGGCAAATGTCAACAATTTTTTAAGCAATCACTTTAATCCTAAAGGCTGTGAAACGTTTTTTAACGATGTGAAATTAGAACTGCAAGCCAGTAATTATTATGTTTACCCAGACGTATTATTAACTTGTGATAAGGATGATAACGATGCTTATCTAGTTAAGAAGCCCTCTTTGATAGTTGAAGTTTTATCAAAGTCAACCGAAACTTACGATCGTTCTACTAAATTAGCACATTATAGAAAAATAAAATCATTGCGTTATTATCTTTTGGTCTCTCAAACTAAGCCAATGGTGGAAGTTTACGGTAGACAAAGTGAGGCTTCACTATTTACGTATGAAGTGTATGAAAACCTTGACGAGATAGTACAATTACCAGCACTTGATTTTACTATACCAATGCAGGAAATTTATAAGTACATTATATTCACGGAAGAATAATTATTCTTCCGTGAATATTTAATTTGAATCTATCTTAAAATTTCATGCCCCATTTTATCCCTCTTAGTCGTTAAATATTTTTCATTAAACTGGTTGGGTTTAATTTCAATAGGCACAATATCTACTATTTCTAAACCATAACCTTTCAATGCGGCACGTTTACGAGGATTGTTGCTCATCAATTTAAGTTTTGTTGCACCTAAATGACGAAGCATTTGAGCGCCTACACCATAGTCTCTTTCATCCATACCAAAACCAAGATGTAAATTCGCCTCTACTGTATCCATACCTTCTTCTTGTAGCTTGTAGGCTTTTAGTTTATTTATTAAGCCAATACCTCTACCTTCTTGGTTCATATATAATATTACGCCTTTGCCTTCGGCTTCTACCATTTGCATGGCTTTAGCAAGTTGGTCACCACAATCGCAGCGAAAACTGCCTAAAATATCTCCTGTAAAACAACTGCTGTGTACACGAGTAAGCACTGCTTCATCCTTATGCCATTCACCTTTAATCATTGCCAAATGCTCTGCGCCTGTGGTTTTTTCTTTAAATGCTACTAATTTAAAATGTCCATTTTTTGTAGGCATGTCTACACGTACTATTTCTTCTACCAAACTGTCGCTATTTAAACGATATTCAATTAAATCTTTAATAGATATAATTTTAAGATCGAATTTTTTAGCAATTTCTATCAGTTCAGGTAATCTAGCCATTGTACCATCCTCATTCATTACTTCTACCAAAACACCTGCAGGTTCTAAACCTGCAAGTCTTGCCAAGTCAACTGTAGCCTCTGTATGACCAGCTCTTCGCAATACACCACCAGTCATGGCTTTTAATGGAAAAATATGTCCAGGGCGTCCTAAATCTGATGGTTTTGTATTGGGGTTTATTAAAGCTAAAATTGTTTTTGAGCGATCTTGTGCTGAAATACCTGTTGTTGTGTCGGGTGCAATTAAATCAACAGATACGGTAAAGGCAGTTTCATGTAATGCGGTGTTGGTAGTTACCATTGGTGTTAGTTCAAGTTCTTGGCAGCGTTTGGCAGTAAGTGCTGCGCAAATAAGCCCTCTACCTTCTTTGCTCATAAAGTTGATGGCTTCTGGTGTGGCATATTTTGCAGCAATTATAAAGTCGCCTTCATTTTCACGGTCTTCATCATCTACCACTATTACCATTTTTCCTTGCTTAATGGCTGCTATTCCTTCTTCTATTGTATGCAACATAATTTATCTATAATTATGTGCAAAGCTAATGACTGTTAGCAATTGCAAAGCCAAATACGGGTAAATGATTTCTGTAATCGAAAAATGAAGGTAAAATACCCCGATTAACGATTTGTTAATATCAGCGGAGCAACGATTTGTTAATATCTTGTTGTCTGTTTTAACGTTAATTACCTTTCTTTGCGCTTTAATAAAATTTAACATTGCATATCGATAAAAAAATGTATTGCATTGATAAATAGTCAGTATTTCTACCTTATAATAGTCTCATTTAAATACTTGGTAATAATTACTTAACATTAATGGTGTTGAAACTTTAAATCTTAACATCACATTTGCAAATCGAAAAACAAACATTTATTATGATGAAAAAACAAATTACCCGTTTTCTGTCGTTAATTGTGCTGTTAGCAGTACATGTGGCAGCAAGTGCGCAGGTTACTAATGGCACAATCTCTGGTACGGTAAGAGATGCTAAAGGTTTAGTATTAAGCGGTGCTAGTGTAGAAGCTATTCACGAGCCTTCTGGTTCTAAGTATAAAACAGTCACAGGCGTATCGGGTAAATATAACTTACCAGGATTGCGTGTTGGTGGCCCATATAAAGTAACAGTAATTTACGTTGGATTTGCAACCGAGTCAGTTACAGATTTAACTGTACAATTAGGTGATCCATCTATTGTTGATTTTGCACTAACTGATGGTGCAAAACAATTGCAAGAAGTAACTGTAGCGGGTATTGCAAGAAAGGGTGCTTTAATTTCTAAGGAAAGAAAAGGAACTTCAACCAACATTAATAAAAGGTTATTGTCTAGCTTGCCTACTTTATCGAGAAGTATTACTGATTTTACCAAATTAACTCCTCAAGCTAACGGTACCTCATTTGCTGGTCAAGATAACCGTGCTATAAACTTTACTTTAGACGGCTCCATTTTTAATAACTCATTTGGTTTGCAGGCTTTAAATGGTAGCCAAACAAACTCAACACCTATTTCCTTAGATGCGATTGAAGAGATTCAAATTAATTTATCACCGTATAATCTAAAAGAATCTGGTTTTGTTGGTGCTAACATTAATGCTGTAACTAAAAGTGGTACAAATACTGTACATGGTTCTGGTTTTTATAATCAACGCAATGAAAGTTATGTAGGTACTAAAGCGGGTCTAGATGGAAAACAGGATGTTGTAGTTGCCGCTTTTGACGTAAAGCAGTTTGGTGGAAGTATTGGTGGTTCAATTATCAAAAACAAGTTGTTTTATTTCTTAAATTATGAAGGCGAAAGAAGAATTGATCCAGGTACTTCCCAATTAGCCGATGTTAGCAATGGTACAGTGCCAATCAGTGGTAGTACAACTAGAGTTTTTGAAAGCGATTTGATAGATGTAGCCAATACACTAAATAATGTATTAAAATACAACCCTGGTACTTATAGTGGCTATACATATAACACAAAAAGTAATAAAGGCTTAGCTAAAATTGATTGGAATATTAACGACAAACACAAATTTAGTATCCGTGGTAATTATTTAAAATCATCGAGGGAAATACCAATTAACAGCACAGGTGTCATAAATGGTACACGTGGTAGTGGCACTGCTTCTATGATTTATTCTAATGCAGGATATATTCAAAACAATGATTTGTACTCTGTAATTGGTCAATTAAACAGCCGTTTCAGTAATAAAGTTAATAATGAATTAATCTTTGGTTATACAAGAAATCAAGATTACAGAGCTTTTGGTGGTGGCTCTTTCCCAACTGTAGATATACAAAAAGGCGGTACTACTTATATTTCCTTTGGTAATGACGCAAATTCGCCTAATAATATATTAAATACGGACACTTGGCAGTTATCAGATAACTTAACTATTTATAAAGGAAAACATACACTATCAACGGGTTTTAATTACGAAAGCTTTAATTACGAAAATGGCTTTACGCCCCAGATTAATGGTGTTTACACTTTCGCAAGTGTGGCTGATTTTAAAACAGCTGCAAATGCTTATGCTGCTAATCCTAATTTAACAACTAGCCCTGTAGGATTGAATTTTTCTTATAATTATAGCAATTTACCTGGTGGTATTCCTTGGATAGTTAAAACCAAAGCTAGAAATATTGGTGCTTATATTCAAGATGATGTTGAACTTGAGAAGAACTTTAATTTGACCTATGGCGTGAGATTTGAAGTGCCATATTTTGTCGAATCTGGTTATGTAAATAATAGTGAGTTTGATGGTTTTACCTTTCAAAATGAAAAAGGTGAATCTAGTAAATATAGCACCTCTCAATTACCAAGTGCTAAATTGATGATTAACCCAAGAATTGGTTTTAATTACGATGTTAAGGGGGATAAAAAAACACAAATCCGTGGTGGTGCTGGTTTGTTTACAGGTCGACCGCAATTTGTTTTAATTAGTAACCAAGCAAGTAATAATGGTGTATTAAGCGGTTTCTTTACCACAGGTAACACTTTAGATACTCGTTTTCCGTTCAAGCCAACAACACCAGCTTCATCTCCTTTATTTCCACCGAATCCGGGTGTAGCTTCAGCTACTTACAACATCGCAACAACTCAAAACGATTTTAGATTTCCACAAACTTTCCGTGCAAATCTAGCTGTAGACCAAAAAATATATAATGATATCGTTGCTAGTGCAGAATTCACCTTCTCACAAAATATTAGTGCTATCTATTACTACAATGCTAATTTCTTACCTTCTACTTCAAATTTTGCAGGGCCAGATAATAGACCAAGATTTGGTCAAACTCCAAACGGTACTTTAAATGCTGCAACCAATACTTTTGGTACACTTACAACGCCAGGAACCGCTAATAACCGTATTGTAAGTAAAATTACCGATGTTACTGTTTTAAAAAGCGGCGCTTATGGCGGTGCGATTACTGCAACATTTAAATTAGAAAAACCAGTTAAAGCAAAAGGTTTGGGCTGGATGATAGCTTATAACTATGGTAGTGCAAAAGATTATGCATCTTACAGTACTACTGCGGCCCCTAACTGGACAGGTATCCGCTCCGTTAATGGCAACAATAGACCAGATATTTCTTATAGTGATAATGATTTGAGAAACCGTATAATCACTAATATTAATTATAGAGTTGAATTTGGTAAAAATGCAGCTTTTCAAGTATCATTATTTAGTGAAACTAAAAATTGGGGTCGTATTTCTTACACATACAATGGTGATAGAAATGGCGACGGTATAAGCGGTAACGATTTGTTGTATGTTCCTCTTAACCAAAGTGAAATGAAGTTTGAAACATTTACAGTAGGTACTGGCGCTACTGCGGTTACATACAACGAACAGCAACAAAAAGATGCATTTGATGCGTTTATTAATCAAGATAAATATCTTACTACACGTAGAGGTAAATACGCTGAAAGAAATGGGGCTCTAATGCCTTATGTTACACGATTTGATATGTCCGCAGTGCTCGAGTTATTCAAAAATGTAGGTAAAAACAGACATACAGTTCAACTAAGAGCAGATATTTTCAATTTAGGTAATCTAATTGATCATAATGCTGGTGTAGGTTATGTTGTAAATACATCGAATCCAATCTCTTTCAGAGGCGTTGATAATTTAACAGGCCAATCCGTTTATAGAATTAATACTGCTGTAAATAATACTATTAATTTTGAAACCTATCGCAAAGGGACAAGTGTTTCAGATGTATATCAAGCACAATTTGGTGTCAGATATATTTTCTAGTATTTAGTTTCTTAAATCATACAAAAAATCCCTGCTCAAATTTTTGAGTGGGGATTTTTTTGCGTTTGTGTAAATACAAATCCTTCAATTATTACTTTATTCACGGAAATTCCTTGGTGGTAGCAACGGTTGTTACTTTGTTCAGGGAAATTCCTTGGTGGTAGCAACGGTTGTTACTTTATTCACGGAATTTACTTGGTGGTAGCAACGGTTGTTACTTTATTCACGGAATTTCCTTGGTGATAGCAACGGTTATTTCTTTATTCACGGAAATTCCTTGGTGGTAGCAACGGTTGTTACTTTATTTACGGAAATTCCTTTATGGTAGCAACGGTTGTTACTTTATTCACGGAAATTCCTTTATGGTAGCAACGGTTGTTACTTTATTCACGGAAATTCCTTGATGGTAGCAACGGTTGTTACTTTGTTCACGGAATTTCCTTGGTGGTAGCAACGGTTGTTATTTTGTTCACGGAAATTCCTTGGTGGTAGCAACGGTTGTTACTTTATTCACGGAAATTCCTTGTTGATAGCAACAAATCTGTAATTATACGGAACAAAAAAATGCGAAGCCCTTTGACTTCGCATTTTATTTTTTTAGTTCTTCGTTTCTTATTTCAACGCTTCTTCAACAACATTGCCTACACAGCCACTAGGCATTTGTACATGTAACAAAGCTGTTATAGTAGCTGCAATATCTGTCATGTAAGTTTCTTTATTGGTATGTCCGTGTTTTACGCCCCAGCCATAGAATACCATTGGTATATGGCTATCGTAAGGTGCCCATAAACCGTGTGTAGTACCAGTTTTGCCCCCATCTATGTAACCAGATTTTAAAATGATTTGAATATCGCCACTGCGGCTAGGGAAATAGCCATTGGTAAGCATGGTTTTTACTTTAGCTGGTAATGGTGTTTCCATCATTTCATTGAGTTCAAATACTTGTAAAACCGCTTCTTGCTTTTGTAAGTATTTAATTACGGCTTTGCTTATTGCTTCTTCATCTAGTTTCGCAGAGTCAATTACAGGATGGTTTAAATGCACTTGATAATTAAACATGCCTACCACCAATTTATCTAAGCCAAATTTCTCTTTTAATAAGCTGTTCAATTGCTTTTGAGCATCCGTTTCATTAAAAGTGCCACCAGGTAATTTATTTTCTTTCATAAAGCCTGGTACATGTGCAACACCATGGTCTGCCGATAAGAACACGGTGTAATTACCTTTGCCCACTTTTACATCTAAATAGCTTAGAAAGTCACCTAAATCTTTATCTAAACGTAGGTAAATATCTTCAGTTTCTATTGAGTTTGGCCCAAAACTATGACCTACATAATCGGTAGATGATAGACTTACACACAACATATCGGTTTCTGCACCCTTGCCTAATTGTTCATTGTCTAATGCTGCTTTCGCCATGTCAAATGTCATGCTATTGCCATATGGTGTAGTAGCTATATAGCTGTAATTTTTGTTAGCAAATTGTTTTAGGCTATATGGAAATCCTTTTTGATCAGTGCCAAAAGGCTTGTTTTCATAGTCTTTTTCATCAGCAGTACTTTGTGTATAGGTGTTAATTGGGTACAACGTATTCCAATTGCCTTCGTAATAGTTGTCTACAACTTTTTTAGCGTTAAAATCTGCAGCCCACTTAGGTAGTTCGTTCATATAGTAGGTGCTAGTTATCCAGTTGCCACTGTTAACATCGTACCAATAAGCAGCGGTAGCGCTGTGGCCTGCTGGCAAAATAGAACCTCTATCTTTTAAAGCTACACCAATTACTTTACTGCGAAAATTGGTAGCTAATCTAATTTCATCACCTATTGTGGTTACCAGCATGTTACGTGGGCTCATTTTACCATTACCACCATCAGGGCCACCAACGGTTTTCACGGTTTTATCTTCGCTGCAATACACGCTGCGTTGTTCGTTTTGGTCAAACCAATTGTTGCCTACAATACCATCTACTGCCGGTACTGAACCTGTGTAAATGCTGGTATGGCCTGCCGCAGTTACAGTAGGTGTATAAGGGATAAATGCATTCTCGCAGGTAAAGCCTTCGCCTAGTAAACGCATAAGGCCATTGGCTGTGTAGCGGTTGCTGTAGCGGTATAAAAAATCCCAGCGCATTTGATCTACCACAATACCAACTACCAATTTAGGACGTGCGATATTGGATGTTTGGTTGGTGGATTTGACATTTTGCGCAAATGTGGTATTGACCAACAATGCTGCAATTACTGTAAAGCGAGTATATTTCATACATGTAAAGTTGTGTTACAAATGTAGTAGTTGGCTGTAAGTAAGTGGGTTATAAAATGATGAACTAACAAGCGTTAATAATTAGATTGGGATAAATAGCCGATAACCTTAAATTTGCACACTTTGAATAGATAAACCACAAAGACGAAACGGCACAAAGTGTCACAACGTTGTGAATCGTAATGTCGATAGTTCGTTGTGGTTCAAAAATTAGACATCACAAGCCGATGGCTATCGGCTCTAAAATTAGAAACATGGCAGACATTTTTGAGAAGTTGGTTAAGAATTACGGGCCTATTGGTATGCACCGTGAAAGAGCACATGGTTATTTTGCGTTTCCTAAATTAGAAGGCGAAATTAGTAGCAGAATGAAGTTTCGTGGTCAGGAAATGATTGTGTGGAGCTTGAATAATTATTTGGGTTTGGCAAATCACCCGGAAATACGAAAAGTAGATGCTGAAGCTGCTGCGCAATATGGCTTGGCTAGCCCAATGGGTGCAAGAATGATGAGTGGCAATACGAGCCATCACGAAAAATTAGAGGCTGAACTGGCTGCATTTGAAAGTAAAGAAGATGCGATTTTATTGAACTTTGGCTACCAAGGTATCATGAGCACGATTGACGCTGTTTGTGGCCGCCATGATGTGATTGTGTACGATGCTGAAAGTCATGCGTGTATTATAGATGGTTTGCGCTTGCATCCTGGTCACCGTTATGTATACAAACATAACGACCTAGAAGATTTAGAAAAACAATTAGAACGTGCAACTGCATTAATAGATAAACAAAAAACTGGTGGTATTTTAGTAATTACTGAAGGTGTTTTTGGTATGGCTGGTGACCAAGGTAAACTAAAAGAAATTATTGACCTTAAAGGCAAGTTTGACTTTAGATTATTGGTTGATGATGCACATGGTTTTGGCACCTTGGGTAAAACTGGTGCTGGTGCTGGTGAAGAGCAAGGTTGTCAAGATGGTATTGATTTGTATTTCTCAACATTTGCAAAATCAATGGCTTCTATTGGTGCGTTTTTAGCTGGGCCTAGAATTATTATCGATTATATCCGTTACAATATCCGTTCGCAAATATTTGCTAAAAGCTTACCAATGCCAATTGTAATTGGTAATTTAAAGCGTTTAGAAATGTTGAAAACAATGCCAGAATTGAAAGAAAAATTGTGGAGTAACGCATTGAAATTACAAGCTGGCTTAAAAGAACGTGGCTTTGATATTGGTAACACCAATACACCTGTAACGCCTGTGTATATGAAAGGTGGTGTAGAAGAAGCAACGGCTATGTGTATGGATTTACGTGAAAATTACAAAGTATTTGCATCTATTGTGGTGTATCCTGTAATTCCAAAGGGGCACATTATTTACCGTTTAATCCCTTCGGCTGCACATAACGATGAGGATATTGAAATTACATTGAAAGCCTTTAGCGAAACCAAAGAAAAATTGGATGCTGGTGCTTACAAAGTAGAAGCAATACCAGATATGGCTGACGCTAGATAATTTGATTAGAATATTAATATAAAACGCCTCGCTAGAAATAGCGGGGCGTTTTTGTTTTGACAATCTCGATTAACGGTGGTAGCTTCTATCGTCACTTTCTTGGTTTTGATCATAAGCCTTAATGATGGCTTTTACCAATCTGTGCCTTACAACATCTTCACCATCAAGTTCAATGTGTGCAATACCTTCAATATTGCGTAAAATACGAGATGCTTTTTCTAAGCCGCTGCGCTGATTACGTGGTAAATCTATCTGTGTAGGATCACCTGTGATGATGGCTTTTGCGTTAGGCCCAATACGTGTTAAAAACATTTTTATTTGCAAATCATTGGTGTTTTGCGATTCATCTAAAATAATAAACGCGTTATCCAAAGTTCTACCACGCATGTAAGCTAGTGGTGCAATTTCTATGGTTCTTGTGGTCATGTAATAACCCAATTTATCCGCAGGAATCATGTCGTCTAATGCATCATACAATGGTCTTAAATACGGGTCAATTTTTTCTTTCAAATCACCAGGTAAAAAACCTAAACTTTCCCCAGCTTCTACGGCTGGTCTTGTTAGAATGATCTTTTTGACCACCTTATTTTTTAATGCTCTCACCGCTAATGCAACAGCAGTGTAGGTTTTACCCGTACCAGCTGGCCCAATTGCAAATACAATATCATTACTGTCACAAGCCTGTACCATTTTCTTTTGATTGGCAGTTCTTGCTCTTACAGTTTTGCCGTTAGGCCCAAAAACCAAGATGTCATTTGGGTTACGCTCTACAAAATTGTCAATGGTTTCTACATCGTCACCTCCTAATATTTGTTCAAAATAATTTTCACTCAAATGGCCATTACGCTCTAAGTATTGAATGATTAAATCTATTTTTTCTTTTGCTGTATCTATCTGTTCTGGTGCGCCACTAATTTTTATTTGTGTACCACGAGATAAAATTTTCAGCAAAGGAAATTTCTTTTTCAGTTTGTCCAATTTGCCATTGTTTACACCAAAAAATTCAATCGGATTTACCGAGTTAAGACTAATGATTGTTTCTGTCAAAGTGCAAAATTTTAATGGTTACTAATTGTTGTATCAAAATGTTTATTTGCTTACACCAAATTTAATTTAATTCAGTTGACAGATTTTTTTTGATATACACAGTTTGTGGGTAATATTTTTAAACATTAGGTATTTAAATTTTTATTTTATATTGGTCTAAAATTGCTTTAGAATTTTGCACAAAAAAAGTATGAAACCTGTAATAACTATTGAATATTGCCCTAAATGTAATTGGCTATTAAGAGCCGCTTACATGGCACAAGAGTTACTTACTACGTTTACTGAAGATGTTAAAGCGGTTCAATTGCAGCCAAGTGAAACAGCGGGTAAGTATGCTATTTACGTAAACGATATATTGGTTTTTGACAGGAAGGAAGCAGGCGGATTTATTGAAATAAAAGCGCTAAAGCAGCTAATAAGAGATTTTGTGAATCCAGAAAAATCACTAGGACATACTGATAAAAAAATGTGAAAACTCCGTAACAGCAAGGTTACTTTTTTTCACGAGGCGTATTAAGGATAATTAATTGCTATATTATAACTACAATGGCACAATTACATAAACAAATACTACTACTAATTTTAACGTTAATTGCTGTAATTATTACTGGTAAATCGTTTGCACAACGAGGTGCTTACGACACTATAAAAAGCTACGCAGAAATTACTCCAGATGGCGATACCATACCAAGTGCTTGGCTACCAACCGTGCAAGTAGAAACTAAAATGCCTGAAAAATGGAAAAAATATTGGGCTGAATGGACGAGATTAAGAAATGCTGTTTATGTCACTTATCCTTACGCTAAAAGGGCGGGTAAAATAATGAATGAGATAAATGCTAAGCTTGTAAATGTAACCGACAGAAAGCAACGTAGAGCTATTATTAGAGAGCGTGAAGCAGAATTAAGAAGAGAATTCACTAGTAAGTTATCGCAGTTATCTGTATATCAAGGTAAGGTTTTAATGAAGCTAATTTTTAGAGAAACTGGTAGTAATTGCTACGAAATTGTAGATGAATACAAAGGTGGTTTTACTGCGGTTGCTTATCAGTCTGTCATGTTCTTTTTTGGTACAAGTCTTAAGCAAAACTATGATCCTAACGACAAGGATAAAGCAATGGAAGCAATTGTAAAAGACGTAGAAAAAATGTATGGATACAGAAGTTAAATGAGTTGCTCTAGTAAATGAATAAATTGCTGCCGCATTATCATTTTGGCGCCAAGACTTTCTAGATGTTCTGTATATACTTGGCAATCTATAAGCACAATACCCTCACTTTTCAATTGTTCTACAAAGCTTATAAAAGCATATTTGCTAGCATTGCTCACAGTGCTAAACATACTTTCGCCAAAAAATACTTTACCTAGCTTTATACCATATAAACCACCTACTAATTGGTTGTTTTGCCAAGCTTCTACACTATGAGCTATGCCCAATTTATGTAATGCTGTATAGGCTTCTTCTACCTCAGTTTTTATCCAAGTACCATCTTGACCTTTACGTTCAGTAGCTTTACACGTATTAATTACTGCAGTAAAATTTGTATTAGTCGTTACATCAAAAGCTTGTTTTTTAAACAACGCTTTCATGCTTTTACTTATTTTCAATTCTTCAGGAATTAATACAAAGCGAGGGTTAGGGCACCACCACAATGGTAAGTCACCATCATACCAAGGAAAAATACCTTTTTTATAAGCAAGTAAAATACGCTCAGGATGCAAATCGCCACCAATAGCAAGCAAGCCATCATCTAATGCGTCTTCAACATTTGGAAACCAAAATTTTTCATCTAAAACTGCGAGTGGCATTGCCTAATTTGGTGAATAGGGGTGAGAAGAAGTTAGAAGCTATAATTAATGTTCTATCACCATTTCAATGGTAGCATTAATTCCTCTTTCTGTAATGGCTTCTTTCATTGGTTTTAAGCTATCATAGTGACCGTCTTTTACAGCATATTTACCTTTGAAATGAATAATCATTGCGCATTGTTCAGCTTGTTCAGCAGAGTGGTCACAAACTTCCATCAAGGTTTCAATTACCCATTCAAAACTATTTACATCGTCATTCCACACTATTAATTGGTAATAGCTAGTTGTATCTGTCAATACATCTGTATCAAATTCTTCCCAAGGTTTTGTAGCTGTATTAGTAGTCACAATCATGATAGCAAAAATAAAGTGTTCTTGCTAGATATGCATAGTTAGTTGGAGGCTATTTTTTTAAATTACTTGTTGCTCAAAAAATAAATTCTCACTTTTTTAAAGTTTTATTTGGCAGTAACAAAATGGGTTCTATATTTGCAATCCCAAAACGGTAGTAAGGGATGAAAAAAGGGAGTTTAGCTCAGTTGGTTTAGAGCATCTGCCTTACAAGCAGAGGGTCGGCGGTTCGACCCCGTCAACTCCCACACTGATTATCAGGCAGTTACAACGAAAGTTGTAACTGCCTTTTTTATTTGCGACCAAAAATGCGACCACAACCCAAATTAAGAAGGGAAACAAAGAAATAAAGAAGGGAAAATAAAAAATTGTGTGAAGAGTGCAGAAAGCTGAACCACAGCTAAACGATTGAATTTACAAATTATCTTAGTTGCTTAACAACTGCTTCTACTTGTAAACCCATATACTGGCAAAAATCTTCTACTGAAACAACTTGGTGTTGTTGCTTATTAAAATGCTCTTTTATCTTTTTAATAAGGCTTCTGCCGTACCTGTCGCTCTTGCCTGTGATTATCATAATGTCCTTAGGATAAATACAAAGCCTCTGCATAATGTAAAATAACTTTTTTCATACACTATCTATACTGCATCTATATAGATGCTATAGTGTTGATATTGTAAAGATACTGCTTTTAGTGGTATTGTAAAAGTGCCCTTATTGGAATAAAGCGGAAAAAACGGCACATACTACCACCCACATTTTAAAGCACCTAAAACCCTTTATAGCTTTATGTTATGAAGGCAATTAAACTACTCATTTTACTACCTTATTTGATGCTACATTTTGTAGCTGCTATGGCGCAGAGCACTGCTACAGTAGTGCGTGTGGTGGATGGTGATACTTACTTAATGCTTAAAGCTGGTAGGCTATTTACTGTAAGACTAGCGAATGTAGATGCGCCAGAAACAACACAAGCTTATGGTAGCGAAGCGACAAAACAAGTAAGCGGTTTGATACTCGGTAAAACTGTTTTAGTTGATAGCATTGGTAGAGATAACTATGGTAGAATGATAGCCACTATAACTACTAACGGCAGAGCTTTAGATAGTATGATGGTAGTAAATGGCTGGGCGTGGCATTACAAAGCATATAGCCATAACAAAGGGCTTGAAGACTTGCAAAATATGGCTGTTGCAGGGCGTAAAGGGCTATGGCAATGTGGTGAAAGCAAAGTATGCCCACCGTGGATTTATAGAGGCTTAAACGCAAAGAATAGAGTGATTTTTTGCAGCAGATGTAATAACTAATATGTTTTAAATACCCCTTTAAATAACAAGTAAAACTAGAAAAGATGGCAAGGCAAAAAGGTTTAGTAAAATTAGATGGTACTATTGGCGGTATCACCTTTTATAAGAGCCAAGACGGCTACTTAGCAAGAGAGAAAGGCGGCGTAAGTGGCGACCGCATAGCCAACGACCCTAAATTTCAAAGAACTAGGGAAAACGGTAGCGAATTTGGTGCTGCTGGTAAAGCAGGTAAGGTAATGCGTAATAGCTTACGTGTGATTTTGCAGAATAGCAGCGATAACCGTATGGTAAGCCGCTTGACGCAAAAGATGGTTGAGGTAATACAAGCGGATGTAACAAGTGTACGTGGACAACGAAATGTAATTGATGGCGAAGCTGAATTGCTAGAGGGCTTTGAGTTTAACATCAATGCGAAGCTTGGTAATACCTTGTATGCACCATACACACCAACTATTGACCGTGTGACTGGTGCTGCAAACATTACAGTACCAAGTTTTATACCTACTAACATGATAGCTGCACCGGGCGGTACTACACACTTTAAATTGGTAGCAAGTGGTGTAAGCGTGGACTTTGAAAACGAAGTGTTTGAAGCGTTAAGCACATCAAGTGCTGTGCTTGCATGGGATGAGACAGCGACAAGTGCTATTAATTTGAACCATGCATTAACAGCAAACAGCGCACATCCTTTGTTTTTAGTGTTTGGCGTTGAGTTTTTCCAAGATGTGAATGGCGTGAAATATCCGTTAAAAAATGGGGCATATAATGCCTTATCTATTGTGAAAGTTGATGGTGTTTAGTGAGTAGTCATTGGTCAATAGTCAATGGTCAATAGTGAAAAGTGAAACGTAAAATAGATTTGTTTTTGTTCTGAAGTAAAGCCTTCTCATTCTTGAGAGGGCTTTTTTATTGTCGGCTAATAGCCCTTGCAGTGATGCCAGGGCTTTATTGTGTTTAGCAAAATGCCCTAAAAGGGCAAAATGCTAATGAGACGGCGGCCAGATGGGAAACGCCAAAGGAACCAACCCTGCGGCACTGCCCTAACAGTAACGGCTGGCTGTGGCCTAAAGTGGATGGGCAACCTGCCTAGATGCCTACTAAAAGCCAAACGAGGCAATGTAGCGACTATAACAACTGACTGACAAAGGGGGCAAACTGCCATACGGGAACGGGTGATAATACGAAGCTGCTTTTGCATAACTAAAAATTTTATACGCATCGACCTATGCAGGCAGCTTACTAAACCAAAAGGAAACAGAATAAAAAGCCCCCTTTCATTCCCCCAAAGGGGGAAAACACAACTGAATAGCGGTTTATGCCGTAGTCTTTTGGTTTTGTATTGTTGGCTTATGTGTGCAAGACTGCCTGCAATAGCTTGCGTATATAAATGGGGTATGCATGGCAGCTACGACACCCTTTGCTTGGCTGTTTTGCTTGCATTTAGCTATTAGGCAGCCTTTGCAGACTGCCTTGCCTTTTGGTTTTAGTGCTGGATGCCATGCTGCATGAAGTACTGGCGAATGAGCATTTCTTGTAGCGTGGCTGTGGATTTGAGTATCTGCGCTAAATTGTTTTTGCGCTGTTCTAGGAGCTCTAATTGGGTAAGTATGGTTTTGTATTCTTGCCATTGCGGATAAATAGCCATTGCTGCTGGCTGTATTACTTTTTTGACTTCGCCAATATTGATAAATGGAATGACTGAACCACGATGGTAAATTTTAAAGGTTTTTGCCTTGTAAAGACCGAATGTGAGCCAGTAATAAAAGTCTCTCATTTCTTGAGTGGGTGCTATAGCTGTAAAGGCATTTGCCCACGGTGTTAAACTTGGCTTACCTGCGTTATCGCCTTTTGCAAGAATGAAAAAATTTGTAGGCTGTTGTGGTACACTTAATGCATTGGTAGTGGATTTGATAAAAAGCGGCTGCATGATACATTACGCTGTGATTATCCTTTTGATGGCAAAACGCCACATTTTTGGCCAGCGATAGGCAACCCAAATGCAGGGTAGGTAAGGACGGCAAGGTTTAGTGCAAGAAAAATACTACCTGTTGCTTGCCAATTTTGCAAGGCATAGGCAAGCATAAAACAGGGGAAGATTTTTTTGCAATAACCAAAGGCAAACGAAACGAAGTGCAGTGCTGACCTTGCCAACTGAAAGAGCGCATAACTTGCCTTTCGCTGGCTGCAAAAAACTAAATAGAGAGATTGCCGAAGGCAATACAGATTGACAGGCTTACGATTCAATGAGATTTATTGATGAGAAAAAATATCCATCCCAAAGCGTACTTACTCCATTTTAACAAGGGGAGCTTAATAGCACTTTTGCAATGTCAATAACGACAAGTACAAATAAATTTAAAAAAATGAAAACATTTGAAGTTCCAACGAGAGAACAAGTAGGAGTAACAAATCAAGGTATCTTTGACACTTTACAAAAAGCATTAGGCTTTGTACCAAATTTATATGCTACAATGGCATATTCTGAAAATGGGTTAGCAAAATACTTAGCGTATCAAAATGCAAAAACTAGTTTAAGCAATAAAGAAAAAGAAGCTGTTAATTTAGTGGTAAGTCAAGTTAATGAATGTAAATATTGCCTAAGCGCACACACCGTAATTGGCAAAATGAATGGATTTACTGATGAACAAGTATTAGACTTAAGAAGAGGTAAAGCTGGGGATACAAAGTTGAATGCTTTAGTACAGCTTGCACAAAGTATTGCTATAAATAAAGGAAATGCGCAAGCTGCTTTGGTAGATGCTTTTTATGCTCAAGGGTATAATAATGAAAATCTAGTAGATCTTATTTTACAAGTAAGTGATAAGACTGCAATGAATTATTTACACAACTTAACACAAGTGCCAGTTGATTTCCCATTAGCTACAGCACTATAACATCATTATTTAAAATTACTGTTAAAGCAAAGGTTAAAATGGCTTTTGCTTTAATAGAAACAAAAAAACATTATGAAAATAAATACTAAATTAATACTTGCAAGTTTATTAAGTTTAATAGTTTCTATATCCTTTGCTCAGGTTACATATAATTCTCTCAAAGTAGATGGGTTGAATATAGCCTACCGAGAAGCAGGGAATCCTAAAAATCCAAAAATTGTGTTGTTGCATGGCTTCCCAGCAAGTTCCCATCAATATCGTGACCTAATACAATCGTTATCTGATAAATTTCACGTAATAGCGCCCGATTATCCTGGATTTGGACTAAGTGATATACCTGATCCAGCCAAATATGACTATACGTTTGAAGGAATTTCAAGTGTAATTGAGCATTTTTTAAAGTTAAAAGGCTTCGAACATTATGGATTATTTGCACAAGATTATGGCGGACCGATAGGTTTTAGAATTGTTGGACGAAATCCAAAAGCACTAGAATGGCTGATTGTACAAAATACAAATGCCTATGAGGTAGGATTTACAGCAGCATGGGATGGTTTTAGAAGTGCATTGTGGAAAAACAGAACTGAAGAAAATGAAAAACCATTAGCAGCTTTTCTTACTCATGATGCCATTAAGGGTATTTATTTATATGGTGCAAAAGATGCAAGCCTGATTAGCCCTGATAACTGGGAAACTGATACTTATTTTATGCAAAGGCCAAATGCAGTTCGTATCAACTTAAACTTGTTTTATGATTATAGAACTAATGTTGATTTATATACAAAATGGCAGGAGTTTTTGCGTAAGAATCAGCCGAAAACAATTATTTTTTGGGGTCAGAAAGATATATTCTTTACACCAGCTGGTGGCGAGGCGTACTTAAAAGATTTACCAAATGCTGAAATTCACCGTTTAGATGCAGGTCATTTTGCCGTAGAAGATAATCTTGAGTATATATCTAAAGCAATGCACCGTTTCTATGCGGCTAAGGTTGCAGTTAAAAAGCATTAGCACTAAATTTTCTTTGGTATAAGTAATGGCAAAAAAAGATATTTTTATCGTTAATGGAAGTGCTAGTTGTAACTCTTCGAATCAACACCTAATCAATTACATAAAGGAAACTTTAAGATTTGAATGTAATTTTTATGACTGTATTGATTTGAAAAAATTACCACATTTTGACCCTGAATTAACAAGTAGAGAAACACCTGAATTAATATTATTACTCAGAAACATAATAAGACAATCTGATGGGGTAATAATTTGCGCACCTGAATATGTTTTTAGTATTCCAAGCGGATTAAAGAACTTGATAGAATGGTGTGTCTCTTCTATTGTATTTAATAATAAGCCAACCGGAATAATAACGGCAGCGGCTAATGGACAGAGAGGACATGAAGAGTTGCAGTTAATATTAAGGACAGTACTAGCAGAACTAAGTGTTGAGACTACATTATTGATACAGGGCATAAAAAACAAGATAGATTCAAACTCGCATATTACGGACTTGGAAACTGCTAATGCGATTGATATGTTTACAAGAGCTTTTATTAATAATTTAAAATAAGTCAATAGCTTATCCAACATTTTTCAAAAAGCTAGATTGAGGGTTAATGGCAACTGCTTAAACATAGCGTAGACAAATTATGCAATTAGGATAATAAGTTTATTAAAAAAATAGATTCATTCTAGACTAGGCATTGTAATTAATTAGGTTCTGTGCCTAGCTAGATGTTATCTACTTCAGGTAAAATTATCCATGCCATAGCGTATTCCGTCCATTATTAAAATCAAACGTATAACACAATTTTGTAACAGAAATAAAAAGAAACTTATGGAACAAAAACACCCGTTGCCACCATTTACACTTGAAAAGGCATTAGAGAAAGTAAGGCTAGCAGAAGAAGCTTGGAATAGTAAAGACCCTGAAAGGGTATGTTTAGCGTATACAGTAGATACTGAATGGCGTAATAGGACAGATTTTATTAATGGCAGAGAAGCTGTGAAAGTATTTCTAAAGGATAAATGGGAAAAGGAGTTGAATTATAAGCTCAAAAAAGAGTTATGGGGCTTTAGAGAAAATAGAATGGCAGTAAGATTTGAATATGAATATCAGAATGCTGAAGGGCAGTGGTTTAGGGCTTACGGAAATGAGAATTGGGAATTTGATGAGAATGGTTTAATGAGAAAGCGGTATGCAAGTATTAATGATATGCCAATTAAAGAGACAGAGAGAAAATTTTAGAATATTATGGAAAATCAAATTAAACTAGAAGAGCTTGTAGTGATACCAGACGAGTGTGGAGACTCCATGTGGGATTGTGTCTTAAATCAAGAAGAGAGAAAAGCAACAGATGTAGATGCAAAACTTACTAATAGTAAAACTATAAGTGATAAAGTGCAAACCCTAAGTAATAAACATTAAGTGCAATTTAGATAATGAAATGGCAAGAAACTTTGGCGAAATAGCATATTCAAATTCTGTAAAAGCTATACAGGAGAAAAACGGTAGTAGGGAAGTATATGATAGAGTTGTAAAACAAACTTATACAGATGGACTAACGAATAGCGAGAAACGTTTTATAGAAGCACGAGATAGCTTTTATATGGCTAGTTACGGCTCAAATGGTTTCCCGTATATACAGCATAGAGGAGGGCCAAAAGGTTTTTTGAAGGTAATAGACTCAAAAAAGATTGGGTTTATCGACTTTAAAGGGAATATGCAATTTATAACAGTTGGTAATCTAAGTGATAACAGAAATGTGGCCATTATTTTAATGGATTATCCTTCTAGAGTTAGATTGAAGTTGTATGCAAAGGCAAATATTGTTGAGCTAGCTGGAAACTCAGAACTTTTAGATATGCTAAAGCTAAGTGGCTATAAGTATAAAGCAGAGAGAATGATGATTTTAGAAGTAGAAGCTTATGATTGGAATTGTCCACAGCATATTACACCAAGATTTACAATCGAAGAGATAGAACAGGAAATAGCCCAATATAAATCACAGATAAGTTTACTTCAAAATGAAGTTGAGTTACTAAAAGTTAGAATAAGCGAGCTGCCAATTAGTTGATAATAAAGTTGCAAATACCCTAAATAGAAAAGAATGAAAGAATTAAATAGAGTAGTTGTTACTGGAATGGGCGCAGTAACACCACTAGGAAATAATGTGGAAACATTTTGGAAGCAAATAGTAAATGGATGTAGTGGTGTTGATTTAATTACAAGGTTTAGCACAGATAAATTTAAAACTAAAATTGCAGCAGAGGTAAAAGATTTTAGAGCCACAGACTACTTTCAAAAAAATGAAGCAAGAAAGTATGATTTATTTACACAGTATGCTGTAGCAGCCTCGGATGAGGCAATAAATAATTCAGGATTAGATACCTGCCAGACTAATAAAGACAGGATTGGGGTTATATGGGGCTCAGGAAATGGGGGCATACAAACTTTTCAAGAGCAAATTGAGGCTTATGTAATTGGCAATAAAGAGCCAAGATTTAACCCCTATTTCATACCTAAGATAATAGCGGATATACCATCAGGTGTTATCTCAATACGAAATGGATACAGAGGGCTAAATTTTTCTACTGTTTCTGCTTGTGCATCTTCAAACAATGCAATTATTGATGCCTATAATTACATACGATTAGGTAAAGCTGATATAATTATAACGGGGGGATCAGAAGCACCTATAAATGAAGCATCTGTTGGGGGATTTAACGCGTCGAAAGCATTATCTGTAAATAATGAAAATCCACAGAGCGCATCAAGGCCCTTTGATGCAAATAGAGACGGGTTTGTTATTGGCGAAGGCGCTGGCGCTTTGGTATTAGAGAGTTTGGCATCAGCGAAAAATAGAAGTGCAAACATATTTGCAGAAATAGTAGGTACAGGTTTGGCCGCCGATGCATACCATATTACAGGAACTCATCCAGAGGGGTTGGGTGCTTACCTTGGAATGATAGATGCACTAAATGAGGCTGGTATCATGCCTGACAAGGTTGACTATGTTAATGCACATGCTACATCTACACAAATGGGTGATGAAAGCGAATTAAAAGCATTAGTCAGAGTGTTTAATGAAGATTGTAAATTAAATATTAGTGCAACTAAGTCTATGACTGGACATTTATTAGGTGCTGCTGGTGCAATTGAAGCAATTATATGTATTAATGCTATTAATAAAGCACAAGTACCACCAACTATCAATACACCCAGGGCAAACGCATCTAAATTTATTTTTTGCATACTTATTAAGTAAAGGCGAACGTTTTGGATAGAAAACATTTAT
>NZ_JBQWIE010000060.1:0-9671 GCF_056745525.1 Parasediminibacterium sp. HNIBRBA5674
AGAAAGATACAAACAACTAATTCATTGCACTGGTTACGCAAGTACCCAAACCTTATTAGAGACTTTGTTCCAACAGCAGCATGAATGCAGCCTTGAGCAGCATTTTGGCAAGAAAAACCAACTGCCGCTTACGAACAACAAACGGTTACCAACTTAGGGGTAGGTTGGTAACCTTTGTTTTTTTTGATAATAGCCACACATAATTCAATATATTCACATCACAAAACAACTTGTAGACTGCTACTAAACATGCGGCAATTAGCGAGTTAGCGGTAATTTTATATGACATTACTTTAAATTCATAAACTTATAAATTTAAAAAGATGAAAAATATATTTCTATTTCTGTTACTAATAGTTCCATGTCTATTAAATGCACAGGAAACAAAAAAAATATTATTAAGAGCTGGTAAAATGTTTAATAGTGAAATTGGAATTTTTTCAAACGACATGGCACTATTCATAGAAGGAAATAAAATTAAAGTCATAAAGCCCTTTAGTGAAGTTTCCGAAAAAGAAAAGAAGGAATTTGAATTGATAGATTTATCAAAGAATACTATACTACCTGGTTTAATTGATGCACATACACATTTGCTTTACAAAGAGAGCTTGATACCTGATAATAAGTTTTCTGGATTAGATTTAATGAAAACACTAACAATGCAGGGAGACGCTTTTAGGGCTATTTATGGGTCTGTAAGAGCAAAAGCTTATTTAGAAGCAGGTATTACTTCAGTTCAAGACTTGGGAAATTCAGGACAATATGCAGATATTGCTTTAAGAAAAGCAATAAATGAAGGCTTGGTTACAGGACCACGTATGCGATGTGCAGGACGTGGGCTTTCTTCTGAAGGTGGACAAATGCCTGATGTAATTTATAAGCACAGAGAAATAATAAATGACGAATATAGAATTGTAACAGGCAAAGATGATGCAATACAGGCTGTAAGAGAAAACATAACACAAGGAGCAGACGTAATAAAAATCTATTCAAACAACACACCTAATGTAACTGCTCTTTCGATTGAAGAAATGAAGGCTATAGTTAAAGAAGCACATCGTTATGGTCTAAGAGTTACGGCTCATGCAACAGACAATCAAGCCGTGTACAATGCTATCATTAGTGGTGTAGATGGAATTGAGCATGGTTATTCAGTTGATGATTCTACTTTTGCTTTAATGTCAAAAAACAACGTAGTTTTTATACCAACTGATGGAGACAGTTTAACATTTTCTCAATACGCAAAACTAATAGCACCAAACGACAAGAATGCTCAAAAAAATATTGAAAAAAATGTTTTGGATTATAGAAAATACCTTGGCACACGTTTAATTCGTGCAGTCAAACAAAATGTAAGAATTGTTGCGGGGTCAGATGATTATATTGACTTCAAAATGTCATATGCAATTCCATCTAAGAGGACATTGGTTGGGTATTTTGAATCAGGTATGACGATACCCGAAATTCTTAAATCTGCGACAATTAATGCTTCAGTTCAGCTAAATTGGAAAGATAAGATTGGTATACTTAAAGAAGGATTTCTGGCAGATATTATTGCTGTTGACTTTGACCTTGATAAAAATATTAATGCGATTATGAATGTTCACTTCGTTATGAAAGACGGAATAATCTATACGAAAAAATAGTTGACAAATAAAAACTACCGCTAACATTGGGTTTGCTGCAATTTGGGCTAGACGTACTAAGCCCGCTAGCGCAAGTCTGTAGCAAAGCAATGTGTATAGCCGACTTGTGCTAGCTTGTCACTTGGTTATTTTTTTGAGGGTATTTATAACTATGTAACGGGCAATCACAGGCTAAAGGCACCGCTAGTGAGCATAGTACTACAAAATAATCACCACTAATAAATACTGCTTTAGTAAATTGCGGTAACAAATTTTACAGATTATGTCTCATTCAGCAATTACCATTAATTTAAGCTTTCAGCAATTGTTAGATGCAGTAAAAAATTTACACCCATCTGAGAAACTAGCGCTGAATGAAGTATTGTGGAATGAAGACGCTATTATACCTACCGAACATCAACAAATAGTACTAGATAGAATTGCTAGGGCAAAAACAAATCCTGAAAGATTAGTTGATTGGGCTACTGCTTCAAAAGATTTGTAATGGAAACAAAACCTTTATTTACTATTAAAATAGACATAGAAGCCATCACGGATATTGAAGATGCTGCAACATGGTACAATGAGCAATCGGCTAACTTAGGTACTCGTTTTAAGCAGCAAGTAAAAAAGCAGATTGATTTATTGGCTATACAAGCACTGAATTATAGTTTGAGATATGCCGATGTACGATGTATGTTGATTTATAAATTTCCATTTCTAGTGCACTACATTATTGATGAGGCAAATAATACAGTTCAAATTTTTGCAGTGCTTCATACAAGTAGACATCCAAAAATCTGGTTGCAAAGAAAGAATAAACCATAGTCAGGTTGCATTTATTGTAAGTGCATAGTCATTATTAAACCTTCGCAATTTCTACCACCATATTCTCAAGCACGGCATATACTTTTTGCAATTCATCTGCCGTAATGCAATAAGGCGGCATAATGTACACGGTATTGCCAAGTGGCCTTACATACACACCTTGCGCCATGGCTTGCTGCGTAATAATGGTAGCAATATTGTTGAGGTATTCATCTTTACCGTTAGCTATTTCAAATGCCAAAATAGTACCTAATACACGTACATTTTTAATAGTGAGTGGTGAGTAGTGAGTGGTGAGTTTGGCAGCGAATAGTTGGTTTTGTTCTGTAATCCATTCTACAGTTTGTAAGCAATTGTTCTGTGCCAACAACTGCAAACTAGCCAAGGCGGTAGTGCAAGCCAATGGATTGGCCGTAAACGAATGCCCGTGAAAAAAGGTTTTCAGTTTATCATCGTTTACAAAAGCTTGGTAAATAGCATCGGTACAAGCTGTCACGCCAAGTGCCATAGTGCCGCCTGTAAGGCCTTTACTTAGGCAAATAATATCAGGCTTATGGGTAAGATATTCGCTTGCAAATAATTTACCTGTGCGGCCAAAGCCAGTCATAACCTCGTCGGCAATGCAAATAATGCCATGTTGCTTTACAGCAGCCAATAGCTTATCCATCAGCACAGCATCGTACATTTTAATACCGCCAGCACCTTGCACCAAAGGCTCGTAAATAAAGGCTGCTAACTCGCTACCATATTGGTTTACAGTTGCAATCAACGCATCCATATTATCAGCAGTAGGTGTATCTATAAAAATAACTTCAAACAGTTTATCGTGAAAAGCCAACGTAAACACACTTCTATCACTCACACTCATAGCACCAAATGTATCGCCGTGGTAAGCATTGTTAAAAGCGAGGATTTTGGTTCTTTCGTTGGACCGTTGACCGTCGACCGTCGACCGACCGTTCCACCAAAACTGCAAGGCCATTTTTAATGCTACTTCTGTAGACGTGCTACCATTATCGCTGTAAAATATTTTGGCAAATTGATTAGGCAATAAGGGCAATAATTGTTCTGCTAAAGACACCGCAGGTTCGTGTGTAAAGCCAGCAAATATTACTTGCTCAAGCTGTAAAGCTTGTTGGTACAGCTTTTCAGCAATGTATGGATGCGCATGACCATGCAAAGTAACCCACCAACTACTAATAGCATCAATATAGTTATTGCCATTTTCATCAAACAACAAAGTGCCTTTGCCCTTTACAATAGGCACAGGTGCTTGCCTGTTTTTTTGTTGCGTAAAAGGATGCCATATAACTTGATAATCTCGTTCTTGTAAAGTCATAATGTGAAAAGTGAAAACGTGAAAAGGTAAAAGGTGAATGGTAAAAAGTGTGAAAGGTGAAAACGTGAAAAGTGAAATTTACTGACTATTGACTTTTCACTTTTCACCTTTCTCTTTATTCGCTCTTATCATTTCAGGATAGCCCATTTGCTTGGCTAATGCAATCACTGCCATGGTAATTCTTTTAGTTTTTGTTTCTATGGTTTTAGCCGATTCAATCCATTTGCTAAAATAATTTTTATGCCCTTTAGGCAAAGTATTAAAGTAAGCCAAAGCTTTGGGTTCATCGTTTAAGCAAGCCACAAAATCTTCATTTAGTTGATAGCCTTTTTCGTCAAACGCTAGTTGTACTTGTATAGTATCGCCTTTGCGTTTTTTAATCGCTTGACGCATAGTGGCATTTACTGCTAAAATAAAATTGCCTTCACCCATTGGCACCAAAGCCACGCCTTCAAAAGCATAATTATCTAGCTTGCCCTTTACCCTAAAACTCTTTTTGGTATTAGGTTGTAGCAAGTGTGCTTGCACGCTTGTAACTTCAATAAAAGTCCAGCCAGTTTTCTCACCTTGCTCACCAAACTTTTTAAGTGTAGTCGTAAATGAAAGCATAGCCTGCAGATTTATGATTTATGATTTCGGGTTTCTGATTTTTGATTACACGTCCCGATAGCTATCGGGATTTTGACCATTAACCATAATCTATGACCCTTTTATAAACTGCAAATTACGTTGTATGCCTTGGTATTTACTGCGCTTAATGGGTGAGTTTTTAAAGATGGTTTTAAAGCTTTCTTCGGTCAGCATTTCCCAATCGTTGATACTAAAATTGAGTACTTCATGTATGGGTGTAAAATCTGGTTCATGGTGCGGTTTACTAAAGCGATTCCAAGGGCAAACATCCTGGCAAGTATCGCAGCCAAACAGCCAATCGTCAAACTTGCCCTTCATGGTATCAGGTATCAATTGGTCTTTTAATTCTATAGTAAAATAGCTAATGCATTTACTACCATCTACTACTTTGTTGGGCAATATAGCTTCTGTGGGGCAAGCATCTATACAACGTGTACAAGATCCGCAAAAGTCCTTCGCATACGCATCATCGTACTGTAATTCTACGTCAACAATAAGTGTAGCAATAAAGAAAAATGAACCTTGTTGCTTATTAATCAAGTTGCCATTTTTACCTATCCAGCCAAGACCACTTTGCAAGGCCCAACTTCTTTCTAGCACTGGTGCGCTATCAATAAAACCTCTACCATTTACCTCACCAATATGGCTATGCATTTGCGCCAGCAAAGCTTTCAATTGCCCTCTAATCACCTCATGATAATCTTTACCATAAGCATATTTAGACACTTTTACAGCGTCCTCAGTTTGCTGCTGAGAAGGATAGTAATTTTTAAGCAACGTAATTACACTTTTAGCTCTGGGTACAAGTTTGGTTGGGTCTATACGCAAATCAAAATGGTTAGCCATGTATTGCATGCTACCATTCATGTTTCGAGACAACCATTTTTCTAAACGCCTTGCATCGTCATCAAGCTGTTTGGCTTTGGCAATACCACAAAAATCAAAGCCAAGCTGCTGCGCAGCCTGTTTGATGAATTGTGTATGTTGCTGCGTATGTTGCAAAGATTTTTTTATTTGTTTTTTTAATACTAAGGGCCGCTCAAAACTATAGGCTTTATAAATCTTACCCAAAAAATAACTTAACTATAAATTAAAACAATTTGTATAAACATTTTTTGGCTGTTTGCAATTATCTTATATATTTGGTAATACAACTATTCAAAACTGATACATGAGAACTAAATTCGTCCTACTATTTGCTATTAGTTACTTATTCATTAGCAATTATTCTTACAGTCAAGCAAAACCTATTACCAAGCTAGAAAAAATTAGTCTGGCAGATTTTAAACCTAACTCACCCGTAGTTGACTCAAATGCACATGCTGTAGTGCTTGCAGACATTGGTAGCAGTGAATTTGAGGGTAATAGCAATGGCGACTTTACGCTCGTTTTTAAATGTGTTAAGCGTACGTTACTTATTAATAAAAATGCCTTTGATGAAGCTACTGTTAAAGTACCCATTTACGTAGGTAATAACTCAACCGAGGAAGAAAGATTCGATGATTTTGAGGCGACCACTTACAATATAGAAAATGGTGCTATTGTAGAAACCAAGTTAGACAAAAATGCTATTTTTAAAGAAAAGTATGACCGTACTAGAACCATTAGAAAATTCACATTTGCTAATATTAAAGAAGGTAGTATTGTTGAGTATAAATATACCATTAAGTCGCCTTTTTACAGCCGCTTACGTTCTTGGCGTTTTCAGGATGAGTATCCCGTACTATGGAGCCAATACCAAGTTACAATACCGCATATGTTTGCCTACTATCCTGTAATACAAGGCTATTTAAAATATGCTATTGATAGCTCAAAAGGCGTTTTTAAAAGCTACAATGTTATTGTTTCTAATGGTATGGGAAGTTCTGACCATTATTCTTTTAGCGGTACTGCTAACCAGAACATTTGGGCAATAAAAGATGCTCCAGCTTTTAAAAAAGAAAATTTCACATCTTCTTCTAAAAATTATTTATCTAAAATTGACTTTCAGTTACATTCTATAAAGTGGAGTGAAAATTCCCCCACACAACAAATTATAAAAGGCTGGGTAGAAACTATAGCCAAAGTACTTGACGATGAAGATTACAAATCGGTATTGCAAGATAAAGACGGGTGGATGGATGAAGACTTAAAACGCCTTACAAAAGATAGTAACGACTTTGAGAAAGCCAGAAAAATTTATGCTTTTGTAAGAGATAATTTTAGCTGTACAGATCATGATGCATCCATCTGGCTATCTGAACCATTGAAAAAAATTTATCAAACTAAAAAAGGGACCGTTACAGATATTAATTTACTACTAACAGCTATGCTTAATCATGCCGGCTTTGATGTACATCCAGTAATGCTAAGTACACGAAATAATGGTAGAGTAACTGAGGGAACTGCTATTTTAAGCCAATACAATTATGTAATTGCTCGATTACAAATAGACTCTACCTACTACCTACTAGATGCATCGATACCTAAAATGGGCTTTGGTAAGTTGCCAGAAGACTGCTATAACACCTCAGCACGTGTAATAGATAAGTTACCTCTTCTAATACCTATGACTACTGATAATGTAATTGAGCAAAAACTTACCACTATATTTATAGTAAATGAAGATAATGGTGAAACTACTGGTTCTGTTACATCAAACCTTGGTTATTACCAGTCGGTGCATTTACGTGAAAAACTGAATACTAAAAACACCAGCGAATTTTTAAAAGAATTTGCCAAAGCATATCCAACCGAAATTACCCTACAAAATTTAGTACTAGATTCTTTACAGGACTACGATGAGCCGCTAAAAATGTCGTACGATATTAAGTTGAACTTTAACGATGACGACATTATTTACTTCAATCCATTACTCAGCGAAGCAATAAAGCAAAATCCATTCACATCGGCAGAAAGATTGTACCCTGTAGAAATGCCTTTCAAACCAAACGAAGTATTTGCTCTAACCATGGAAATACCTAAAGGCTACAAAGTAGATGAACTACCAAAATCTACAAGAGTAAAACTGAACGAGAATGAAGGTATGTTTGAATACATAATTACCAACGATGGTAAGCGTATTCAACTGCGTAGTAAAATAGTGCTAAAAAAAGCCAACTTTATACCAGAGGATTATGAAACTTTGAGAAATTTTTACGGTTTTATAGTAAAAAAACACGCTGAACAAATTGTATTTAAGAAAATAAAATAACCCTAGCTAGGTATGAAATATTTGTTGTTGATAGCCTTATTGGTAGCAGGTGTAACTACTACAGCACAAGAGTATAATGTAGCATTAATACCAGATTCGCTTAAAACTGATGCTGAGGCTGTACTAAGAAATGAGTATTTAGAAGTACACATTAAATCGCTTGAAAAAACCATTGTAAAACATAAATACGTTATTACCATACTTAACGAAAATGGTGCTGAGTATGCAGGTTATTACAACAGATACGATACAAAATCGCCACTGTACGATATTTCAGGTACACTGTACGATGCCACAGGTAAAAAACTAAGAACGGTAAAGCGTAAAGACATAGTAGATGTATCGCTACAAGACGGTATGAGCCTAATGCTTGATGACAGAATTAAAGCCCATAATTTCTATTACAACGTGTACCCTTATACCATAGAATATGAGGATGAACAAGACATAAAAGGCACCTATCAATTAGAAAGTTGGCGCCCTGTAAATGGTGATAAATATGCCGTTCAGCAAAGTAAATACAAGGTTATCTACCCAGCAGATTATCAACTTCGCTACAAAGAATATAACTACATAGGCAAACCAATTACCACTACTGATAAAGACATTACTATTACTTGGGAGCTAAATAATTACAAGCCCATTGTTACAGAATTTGCACAACCATCATTGCGTGAATTACTGCCGCAAGTACGCATAGCACCTACAGATTTTATGTACCAAGGTTACAAAGGCAGCTTTGCTACTTGGCAAGACTATGGCAAGTTTCAGTTAATGCTCAACAAGGATAGAGATGCTTTGCCAGACAACATTAAGCAGCAGGTACATAGCCTTACAGATAAGCTTACTAGCGTAGAAGAAAAAACAAAAGTGCTGTACGATTTTCTACAAAAAAACACCCGCTACATTAGCATTCAGCTTGGTATAGGTGGCTTTCAGCCTTTTGAAGCCAAGTATGTAGCAGAGAAAAAATATGGTGATTGTAAAGCATTGTCTAACTACATGGTGTCGCTTTTAAAAGAAGCCGGTGTAAGTGCTAATTATGTAATTGCTTATGGCGGCAGAGGTAGCGATAGAGTGGATGAAACTTTTCCTGCTGAATATTTTAACCATGTAATTGCTTGTGTACCTAATGGCAAAGACACCATTTGGCTTGAATGTACTAGCCAAGATGTAAGTGCAGGTTATATGGGCGAATTTACAGGCAACAGAAAAGTATATGTGGTAGATGAAAAAAGTGGTGGTGGCTATATTACCAAAACACCAAGCTATAAACACACCGATAATTTAGAAATACGCACCGTAACCGCAACGGTAGATAAAGATGGCAACTTGCAAGCCGAAGTAAAAACCCATTTTACAGGTTTATCGCAAGAGCTACAACATAGTTTACTGCACAATGCCACACCAGAACAGCGCACAAAATACCTAAACGAACAAATTAGCCTGCCCACTTACAAAATAGAAAAAAACGACTACAAAGAAACCAAAGGCTACATACCTGCTATGGATGAAACCCTTATCATCACGTCGCCTAACTACGCCTCTACAAGTGGTAAGCGCTTGTTTATTACGCCCAATATGTTTAATAAAAGCACCACACGCCTACCTACCGATAAGCCACGTAAGTATGACATAGATCTTGGTTATCCGTTTAGAGATATTGATAGCGTAAACATTACCATACCAGATGGCTACACGGTAGAAGCCCTGCCGCAAAATATTAATCTCACCAACAAGTTTGGTAACTATAAAGTAAACTACACAGTTACCGCCAATACCATACAACTCGTTCGCTTAAAAGAAAGACTTAACAGCCGTTTTGCTGCAAGCGACTACGAAGAACTTGCTAAGTTTTACGAAGCCATGTACAAAGCCGACAGAGCCAAGATTGTATTTGTAAAAAAAGAAGGATAGTATTTTAAGTAACCATCGCTAGTGCTACTATGATGCTTTTGTTGCACACTGGGGGCGGTATGACAGGGCAAACGCATCTAAATTTATTTTTTGCATACTTATTAAGTAAAGGCGAACGTTTTGGATAGAAAACATTTAT
>NZ_JBQWIE010000061.1:0-9116 GCF_056745525.1 Parasediminibacterium sp. HNIBRBA5674
TTTTTTCAAAAGTGAATTTGTTAATTTAGATGTTCATCCTGAACTGTACTGAAATGTTGAAAAATGTGCGTTTAATTAGTTTATTAAATTTGTATACGAATTTGCAGAATTAAAAAAGGTGTACTTGCATATATTTTAAGTTAATATTTCACCTGTATACATTTTTATTTATAGCCACTAGAAGGTTCTATGATGGAATAATTTATAGTTGATATTTGAGTGTAACCAGACCAATTATGTAGTGATAGTTAAACATCCAAGGCGAAAGATTTAACGAAGATGCAGCCTAAAAGCAACATGCATTAACTATAAAATGCTTTCAAACGGGCTCTTATACATCATTGCTACATTTTCTCTCTATTATTTCTAGTAGCTGTTAGTACCATAGCTAGACGTTATTGTTTTAAAACAATTCCACATTTCAGCTAATTTTTATTTTTTCGGAAACAAAAAATCTGTGCTTCTCATAATAGCTCAGGATAGTTCAATGTTTTCGGGTTTATAGATTTACATTTTTAACGATTGTCCATTACGAAAACAATTAATTCATGCAGGTTATTTTAGGGGTTATATTTCATTTTATTGGCGGTTTTGCCTCGGGCAGTTTTTATATGCCCTATAAAAAGGTAAAAGGTTGGAGCTGGGAAAGTTTTTGGATAGTTGGCGGACTATTTTCTTGGTTAGTGGTGCCACCAATTGCGGCTTATTTAACCATACCAGGTTTTGCAGAAATTATAAAGAACACACCTGCAAGCACACTAGCTGCCACTTATGTAATGGGCTTATTATGGGGTATTGGTGGCTTAACCTATGGCTTAGGTGTACGCTATTTAGGCGTTTCACTAGGTAGCTCTATTATACTTGGTTTATGTTCTGTTTTTGGGGCATTAATTCCTTCTGTTTATTACTATTACAATCCTACTGCGGGCAAAGACACCATTGTAGATTTATTTACCAGCCATTGGGGCATCATGGTAATTTTAGGATTAGCGGTTTGCGTTATAGGCATTGTTATTAGCGGTAAAGCCGGCGCTATGAAAGATAAAGACTTAGCAGGCTTAAATAATGGTGCTGTTAAAAGCTCATCAGATGCGCATGGGCATGTTGATGCAGGTGGCAATGAATTTGAGTTGGGTAAAGGTTTAATACTAGCCATTATTTCTGGTGTGCTAAGTGCTTGTTTTAGCTTTGGTATAGAAGCTGGTAGCAGCATGGGCGCTACAGCAAACGAGCTTTGGAAAGCCGCACACCCAGCAGAAACTGGCGAGTTTTTATTTAAAAACAATGTCATTTTCGTAGTAATACTTTGGGGTGGCTTAACTACCAATTTTATTTGGTGCATGATTTTAAATGCACGTAACAAAACCTTTGGTGATTATACCAACCAACAAACACCGCTTCTTAAAAACTACTTACTGTGTGCTTTAGGTGGTACCATGTGGTTTTTACAATTCTTCTTTTATGGTATGGGCGAAAGTAAAATGGGTAATGGCGCAAGCTCATGGATTTTACACATGTCTTTCATCATTTTAGTAGCCAATATGTGGGGCTTGGCATTAAAAGAATGGAAAGGTGTAACCAAAAAAACAACTACAACAATTATTATAGGCATTATCACAATTATTGCTTCGGTACTTATTGTAGGATATGGTAATTCATTAAAACCTTAGAATTTTAAAATAATATTTTATGTCAACAGCAGTATCAGAATTTAAGCATGTAAGTTATTTGTGGGACGATGCAACAGCCGCATCGATGGCAGGTGATGAAGTCGCTTTATTAATCTATCGCTCTAACTTATTAGGTGCAGATTTACGATTAACCAATTATGGTGGTGGTAATACGTCTTGCAAAGCCATGACTAAAAACGTGTTAACAGGTGAAGCCACAGAAGTAATGTGGGTAAAAGGTAGCGGTGGCGATTTAGGCTCTATTAAAAAAAGCGGTTTGGCTGCCTTGTATATGGATCGTTTATTGAGCTTGAAAAACGTGTATCGTGGTATTGAACACGAAGATGAAATGGTAGAATTGTTTAACCATTGCATTTACGATTTGGCTTCAAAAGCACCATCTATCGATACAGCTTTACATGGTTTTTTACCATTTAAACATATTGACCATTTACACCCAGATGCAGCTATTGCAATTGCAGCTGCAAAAGATGGTAAAAAGATTACGCAAGAATTATTCAGCGGAACAATTGGTTGGGTTGAATGGCAAAAACCAGGTTTTGACCTAGGTCTTCAATTGAAGCAATGTTTGGATGAAAATCCAGGTATTCGTGGTATCATGTTAGGTTCTCATGGCTTGTTTACTTGGGGCGATACTGCTTACGAAAGCTATATCAATACCTTAGAAGTCATTGAACGTTGTGCAGAATATTTGCAAGATAATATTGGTAAAAAAGCACCTGTTTTTGGTGGTCAAAAATTAGCATCTTTACCAAAAGAAGGTCGCATCAAACAAGCAGCTGCATTAGCACCAATCTTACGAGGTTTCTGCTCTTCTCAAACAAAAATGATTGGTCATTTTACAGATGATGACCGTGTTTTAGAATACATCAACAGTAATGATTTAGATAGATTAGCACCATTAGGCACTAGCTGTCCTGACCACTTCTTACGTACTAAAATCAGCCCATTAGTTTTAGATATTCAAGCTGGCGATGACTTAAGTGATGTAGCTGCTATTAAAGCAAAACTACAACCACAATTTGAGGCGTATCGCCAAATGTACACTGACTATTATAACACTTGTAAGCACCCAAATAGCCCTGCTATTCGTGATACCAACCCTGTTGTAATTATCTTTAGAGGTGTAGGTATGTTTACGTTTGCAAAAGACAAACAAACGGCTCGTGTTGCTGCTGAATTTTATATTAATGCTATCAATGTAATGAAAGGTGCAGAAGCCATTTCTGAATACACTTCATTACCTCGTCAAGAAGCATTTAACATTGAATACTGGTTACTAGAAGAAGCCAAATTGCAACGTATGCCTAAGCCTAAAAGCTTAAGCGGCCGCATTGCATTAGTAACAGGTAGTGCTGGCGGTATAGGTAAAGCAATTGCCAAGAAATTTGTGGAAGAAGGTGCGTATGTTATATTGAATGACATGAATGCTGAGCGTTTAGAAGCTACTGGTGAAGAATTTAAAGCACAATACGGTAAAGATGCTTATGCAACGGCTGTATTAGATGTAACCAACGAAGCACAAATTAAAGCTGCCATGGATGAAGCTGCACTCGCTTTTGGTGGTGTAGATATCATCATTAACAATGCAGGTTTATCTATCTCTAAAACTATACAAGATCACACTGAAAAAGACTGGGATTTGTTGTATGATGTATTAGTGAAAGGTCAATTCTTTGTGACACAAGCTGCCGTAGCAGTAATGCGTAAGCAAGATATTGGTGGTGATGTTATCAATATTGTAAGTAAAAATGCTTTGGTAAGTGGACCAAATAATGCTGGTTATGGTTCTGCAAAAGCGGCACAATTACACCTTAGCAGATTAAACGCTGCTGAATTGGGTGGTGATAAAATTAGAGTGAACGTAATTAACCCAGATGCAGTGATTAGCGATAGCAATATTTGGGCAGGTGGCTGGGCCGAAGGTCGTGCCAAAGCTTATGGTATTACCGTTGCAGAATTACCTGCTTACTACGCTAAACGTACATTGCTTAATGAGATTATTTTACCTGCTGATATTGCCAATGCTTGCTTTGCATTTGTTGGTGGTTTACTAGGTAAATCAACTGGTAATGTATTGAATGTAGATGGTGGTGTTGCTATGGGTTTTGTGAGATAAAAAGAATAGCTCTCGCAGAAAACGCAGATTTCGCAGAAAGGATTTTTCATTCAGCGTTTTCCGTGATTTCTGCGAGAGAAATAAAAGATAGTATGGCTAGAGTAGCATTTAAAATGACCTTATTTCCAGGTCGAGAAGCAGAATACAAAAAACGCCACGACGAGTTGTGGCCTGATTTACAGGCTTTGTTAAAAACAACTGGTATCAGCGAGTATTCTATTTTTTTAGATGAAACCACGAACAGTTTATTTGGCGTGCTTAAAGCTGAAGATCCAAAGGCGTTAGACAATTTACCATCGCATGAAGTAATGCAAAAGTGGTGGGCTTATATGGGTGATATTATGGCCTCAAATCCTGATAACTCACCAGTAAGTGTGCCGCTGAAAGAGGTGTTTTATATGCCGTAAATACCCTAACCCCTGAAGGGGTATTATAATAGTGGGTATTTAAAAATGATAGTAAATGAATAACAAAAAGTAGTACAATTATTAAACTTCCTCATAAGGCCCCTTTAGGGGTTGGGGGCAAAAATTAATACAATGTTATTAGACAAACAACTGATTGAAGATCAAAATAAAGGCTTGTTATCTGCACACAAACGCAGCTTTGACTTTGTGGCTGAAGGCGTGGCAAACTTAGATGAGGTGTTGCAAAAATTAGTGGCTTTTCAAATAGCCATACCATCATGGGCTTTGGGTACAGGTGGTACAAGATTTGGGCGTTTTAGTGGTTCTGGCGAACCAAGAAACTTGGAAGAGAAAATTACTGATGTAGGTTTGTTACATGCTCTAAACCAATCAAGCGGTGCTATTTCATTACATATTCCTTGGGATATTCCTCAAGACCATGCTGCTATTAAATCATTGGCTGATAGCTTCGGTTTAAAATTTGATGCGGTTAATTCTAACACGTTTCAAGACCAAGCTACCCAAGAACATAGCTACAAATTTGGCTCGCTACAACACGTAGATAAAGCTGTGCGCAAGCAAGCCATTGATCATAATATCGAAGTAATTAAACAAGGTGTGGCTTTGGGTTCTAAAGCTTTAACTGTTTGGTTGGCAGATGGCTCTTGCTTTCCTGGACAATTGAATTTTAGAGGTGCTTGGGAAAGAACGTATGAAAGTTTGCAAGAAATTTATGCGGCTTTACCAGAAGATTGGAAAGTATTTGTAGAGTACAAAGCATTTGAACCAAACTTCTACTCAATGAGTGTAGGTGACTGGGGACAATCGTATTTATATGCGTCTAAATTAGGCCCTAAAGCCTATACGTTGGTAGATTTAGGTCACCACTTACCAAATGCAAATATTGAGCAAATTGTAAGCCTATTGATGATGGAAAACAAATTAGCAGGTTTCCATTTTAACGATAGCAAATATGGTGATGATGATTTAACCGTAGGTTCAATAAACCCTTACCAACTGTTCTTAATTTTTAACGAACTGGTTGAAGGTATGGATGCAAAAGGCATGAACCATGCCACTGATTTAGGTTGGATGATTGATGCAAGCCATAATGTAAAAGATCCTTTAGAAGATTTACTACAATCTATTGAAGCCATTATGATTGCTTACGCACAAGCATTATTGGTAGATACAAAAGCATTGAAAGCAGCACAAGCTGTAAACGATGTAGTTAGATGTCAAGAAATTTTACAAACTGCTTATAGAACAGATGTTCGTTCATTGGTAGCACAAGCAAGATTATTGTCTGGTGGTGCTTTACAGCCATTAAGTCTTTACCGTCAATTGAATGTGAGGAAAGAATTGGTGAAAGAAAGAGGCGAAAAAACAGTAGCCACAGGATTGTAATTTTCTGAACCATGATCTGAAATGATTTATGGGATTAAAGAGATGTATTGACCATTCACTATTGACTAATTGACTAAAATGCCTACACCTGTTATTGCCATATTTGACATTGGAAAAACCAATAAGAAACTGTTTTTAATAGATGAATATTATAATATTTTATGGGAAAATACAAGACAATTTCAAGAAATTGTAGACGAAGATGGATTTGTATGTGAAGATATTGAGGAACTAACCCGTTGGGTAAAGAGTGCCATGTCTGAAATATTTACGCTCGCAGATTTCAAAATAAAGGCAGTAAATTTCACTACATATGGTGCTAGTTTTGTTAATCTAAATAAAGCGGGTAGAATAGTTACATCACTATATAATTATTTGAAACCTTATCCTGAGTCTCTTTTAAGTGATTTCTATGGAAAGTATGATGCTAATAATGCGTTTTCTGTAATTACCGCATCACCAAAATTAGGTAGCTTAAACTCAGGTTTACAGTTGTATAGATTGAAGTATGAAAGGCCAGAAATATTTAATGAAGTGCATTATTCTTTGCACCTACCACAATATTTAAGTTATTTGATTACCAAACAGGTGCATGCTGATATCACAAGTATTGGCTGCCACACAGCACTCTGGAACTTCACTTCAAATGAGTACCACGCATGGTTACAAAATGAGGAGATAGCTGCAAAACTACCAAAGTTGTTTTCATCAGAAAATGTGTTACGTGTTACTTTCAACGGTCATAACTTATTAGTAGGTGTTGGTTTACACGATAGTTCTGCTGCATTGATACCTTATATAACAGCCTTCCAAGATCCATTTATTTTGATATCCACTGGAACTTGGTGTATAAGTTTAAACCCGTTTAATAAAGCGCCTATTACTATCAAAGAATTGGATGAGGACTGCCTTTGCTATATGGAATATCGAGGTAAGCCAATAAAAGCTTCTAGATTATTTGCTGGTTACGAACATGAACAGCAAACCAAACGATTAGCAGAGCACTATGGTGTTGCAACAGATTTTTACAAAACTGTAGAATACGATACATATATCATTCAATCATTGAGAAAAAATGCCCTCAATATTGATAGTAAAGAAAAAAACGCTGTATTACTTGGCGATTCTGGCTTTGCAGAAAGAGATTTAAGAGAGTATAAAAATTATGACGTTGCATATCATCGGTTAATGCTAGATATCATAGGCCAACAGGTTTATTCAACACGCCTAATAATTCAAGAAACGGCTATCAAAATGCTATTTGTAGATGGTGGGTTTAGTAAAAATCCTATTTATATGTATCTGCTAGCGGATGCTTTTCCTGATATGGAAATTTATGCATCAGAAGTAGCGCAGGCAACTGCCATTGGCGCAGCACAAGCTATTCATAAATTTTGGAATACTAAGCAAGTGCCACAGAATATAATAGACGTAAAGAAAATTATTAGAAGATGATATTAGATACCGTACTACAACATCCAAAAGCACAAATTGCGCTTGTAATAGCAAGAATTTATAGCCGAGGTTTAACAACAACTAGTGGCGGAAACGTTTCTATAATCGATTCTGATAATAATATTTGGATAACACCATCGGGTATTGATAAGGGTTCTTTAACTGCAAAAGACATTGTTTGTGTTAAAGCCGATGGCAGTATAATCGGCAATTACAAACCTTCATCTGAATTTCCATTTCACAAAGCCATTTATGCGGCAAGGCCTGATGTGAAAGCCATTATTCATGCACACCCACCAGCATTGGTATCGTTTAGTATTGTAAGAAAAATCCCAAATACGAATATCATATCGCAAGCCAAGCAAATTTGTGGTGATATTGGCTATGCTAAGTATCAATTGCCTGGTAGTGAGATGCTAGGGGATGAAATTGCCATTGAATTTAAAAAAGGCTACAATGCTGTCATCATGGAAAATCATGGTACAGTGATAGGTGGCACAGATTTGTCAGATGCATTTCAACGTTTTGAAACCTTAGAGTTTTGTGCAAATACTATTATTTATGGTAATCAAATTGGGGCACCTAAATATTTAAGTAACGAAATAATTGAAGATTTTAATACCCAAATTCCTGCGCCTTTACCAGAAATGTTACGGGTTACTCGTGATAGTATAGAACAAGAAAAGCGAACAGAAATATGCAATATTGTGCACAGAGCTTGTCAGCAAGGGTTGATGATTAGTTCTTATGGCACTGTTTCGGCTAGGTGGCAAGGGAATGATTTTTTGATTACACCCACAGGTGTATCTAGATGGGATTTACAACCAAGTGACATAGTGCAGATTAAAGACAGTCAACGAGAGCCAGGTAAAATACCTAGCCGCACTACTTATTTACATCAGCAAATTTATGCCAGTCATCCAGAAATCAATTCCATTATACTCACACAGTCGCCCTACTTAATGGCTTTCTCAGTAACTGGTAAAGAAATTAATGTTAGAACGATTCCTGAAAGTTGGATTTTTCTAAAAGATATTAATCAGTTAGAATTTGGTCATCAGTACAAAAGTGCTAATGATATACCGAATTACATTTCAAAGGAAAAGCCAGCAATTTTAATTAGTAACGAATGTGTACTAGTTGTAGGTGATGGTATTTTACAAACATTTGATTACTTAGAAGTAGCAGAATTTAGTGCGAAATCTTTAGTCATGTCTGCATCCATTGGTGAAATGGTACCAATTAATGATGAGCAAACTGAAGCATTAAGAAAAGCGTTCATTAAATAGATGTTATATGAAAGTTGGTTTGTTTATACCTTGTTATGTCAATCAATTTTACCCACAGGTTGCCATTGCTACGCTACAATTATTAAAAAAGCAAGGCTGTGATGTTGTTTATCCACTTAATCAAACATGTTGTGGTCAGCCGATGGCTAACTCGGGTTTTGAACACTTGCAAGGCTGTAACGATTTATTTATCGAAAATTTTGCAAATTTTGACTATATCGTCTGCCCATCGGGTAGCTGTACATTACATATAAAAGATCACCTGCATTCAAAAATAGATGAGAGCATTGCCGTAGAAATACGCAGTAAAGTATTTGAATTATCTGAATTTTTAATTGATGTTTTAGAAGTACAAGAATTGAATGCCCATTTTCCTTATAAAGTTGGCATGCACCAATCATGCCATGGTCAAAGAGGTTTACACTTGTCGCAAATGACTGAATTAGTAGCGGCACCTTTCTCTAAACCCCAGCAATTACTAAACTTAGTAAGTGGTATAGAATTAATAAGCATCGATAGAAAGGATGAATGTTGTGGTTTTGGGGGAACTTTTTGTGTTTTAGAGGAAGCTGTATCAGTGAAAATGGGAAAAGATAGGATTGAAGATCATGCTAGAAATGATGTACAAGTGATTACCGGTGTAGATATGAGTTGTTTAATGCACATGGAAGGAATATTAAAAAGACAAGGTAGTAAGATACAAATTAAGCACCTAGCTGAAATACTAAATGCGTAATCCAATTTATAG
>NZ_JBQWIE010000062.1:0-8735 GCF_056745525.1 Parasediminibacterium sp. HNIBRBA5674
GCATGTACCATCACTACTAATAGTCAAACACCCGTTTCTATTAGCATTATTGACCAGTATGGCAAATTATTACAACAGGAAAAAGTAACCAATCAACAAGCAATTACCATCGGTGCAAACTTACCAAAAGGCATGTATTTTATTAAAAGTAACATCGAGGGTACCATCTCAACTCAAAAAATTATTAAACAATAGATAGATTTCAGGGCTGATCATTTGGTAGTAGCTACTTTAATTTTATATGAGCCACTACCAAATGACCATACAGAAAAATCACCTTCGGCTTTTACATATTTTGCCCCATTTAAGACTGGTTTATAACTGCCATTCCAAAGTATGGTGGCGCCTTCAGTTATGATGGAATTTTTATTTATCATTGGAATATAAACCAGCCCTGTTGCATTTACAGGTATGGTAATGTTTAATAAAAACTGCCCATCTATTTTTTTCCAGGCAGCCTTTACTTCACCCTTAACGCTATAAATGGTTGCAGAAGAACTATTTAATTGCTTTGTGACATCTGGCTTAAATTGAATTTCGCTATATCCTGCTTTTAGTGGTTTTATCCCAGCCACTGCGTAAAATAACCAACTGGCCACTGAACCGCCTAAGAATGGATGATTTTTAGACATGTCTGTATTTTCCCAATTTTCCCAAAATGTACCAGTTGCATCTGGCACAGTAAGCATATAGCCCCAACTTGGGTACGCAGTTCTGGTAGCTAATTGATAGGCTAAATCGCTCTTTCCATTATCGCTTAAGGCATTCATTAAAGCATAAGTGCCAAGATTGCCTGTTTTAAGTTGCACATCGCCATTGTTATTTATATCTTTTGCAAGCGTGGCCGTAACATTAGCTAATGCATTGGCTGGCACCACCCCAAAAGCAAGTGCTAGCGCATTGGCGGTTTGTTTATTATTATCGTAAAAAATATTATTAGTTAAATAGCGGGCATTAATAGAATCTTTTATGTTACTGGCCCAACTATGGTACTTACCATAATCATCATTTTTACCCAATGCCTTGGCCATTTGTGCAACAATATCGGCCACATGGTAATAATAAATAGTCGCCAAATAATCGTTGGTGGGTTTTAAATTGGGCGAATTTTTACCAGTTTTACTAGTGTTACCCACTGCTACCCAATCACCCCATTTTACCACAGATTCTGGCTTTCCTGTTAATTTATTAATACTAATGCCCTCAGTTTTTGTCTCAAAAATAGAATTATTGTTCGTATCCAATCTTTTAATCCATTCTACAAAGTTTTTACTTCGCAAGTACATTTTTGATAAAAAAGCGGTATCGCCAGTGATATTATAATAATCCCATGGGATAGATACCACAGCAGAACCCCAAATTAATTCGCCAGCATCATTAGTTGTAATAGAAGGTATAATGCCACCAGCACTACCTATCATTTTAGGATCACAAACAACCATATCGTTACAATATTTCTCGTAAAATGATAGGGCATCGAAACACAACATGGCTGATTCAGAGGTCACCATAGCATCTGCCAACCAGCCGGCACGTTCACCTCTTTGGTTGCAGTCTGTGGGTATACCCATCATATTATCCACCTGCGATAATTTGTATGCTTCAAATATTTTGTTAAGTATATCATTTGAGCTATTTAATTTACTCTCGGTGATTGTAACATCACTATGTATTAATTTTCCTTTAATAGCGTTAATTGTTGGTATTCCTGGAAAACCAGTTACCTCAACATACCTAAAACCATGGTAAGTAAATCTTGGTTCCCAAACCTCAGTATTTTTTCCACTGAGTGTAAATGTATCAATAGCCTGAGCAGGCAAACCCAATAGGTTAGAAGAACGGTTAATGTTACCATCTGGAAAAATACGTTCGGCAAAACGCATTACCACTTTTGAACCTGCAGTACCTTTTACAGTAAGCTGTGCCCAACCGCTAATATTTTTACCCATATCAAAAACATACACACCTGCAGCTGGCGACGTAATAGATATTGGAGTAATTACTTCGTGTATTTTTATTTGAGATAATTGTGCTTGTAGAGCAATGCCACCAATGGTAGCCACAGTTGGCTTTGCCCATAAATTATCAGAAAAGTTTGGTTCATTCCATCCAGCTATTTCGATTTCTTTATTGGCATCATAGTTTTCGCCACCAAAAATATGTTGGCTAGTAATTGGGCCACCAAAAAACGCTTTCCAACTACCGTCGCTGGCAATGGTTTGGCTAGTACCATCGGTAAACCAAACCTGAAGCTGACAAATCAGCTTCACAATTTTTGACCTATTTTGATGCGAAAAGCCACCCAACATAATTGCAATGGCGTTGCTTTTACTTAATTGCTTGGTAACATCAAAGGTAGAATATGGCAAAAGAACGCTGGTTGCAGTGGGCAGCGGATCTAATGAATGATCGCCAATTTTAACGCCGTTTATATGCAATTGATACCAGCCCACCGAGGTTATATAAGCCCTTGCTTTTAAGATTTTTTTGTTGTCGGGTATTATAAATTCTTTACGCATTAGGTTGTAGGGCCCCGAAATAAATTTTGCCTTCCAATCGGTTTGCAAAAACAAACCAGTTTCAAAAGTTGCAGCCTTGCTCCAAGCACCTTGTTTATTATCCTTATCATATGTTCGCACTTTCCACCAATATTGGGTTTGTGAGGTTAATGCTTTGCCGTTAAACACTATACCGTTTTGCTGATTGCTATATATAATTTTAGAATTCCAAACATCGGCTTTATTTGCGTCCAAAGCGGTTTGGTTAGTAGCAACCATTATTTCAAAAGCAGTTTGCTTTTCATTGCGGTCAGCATCTACCACCTCCCAACTAAAACGGGGTAACGGATCATCAATACCCATTGGCGACTTCACATAATTGAGCCTAAGATTTTCAGGAGATTTTGGCGCAGTTTGCGCCTGGCTTGTCAGTGCTGTAATAAATTGAGCGCAACAGAATGTAATCAATATAATGGATACTTTCATGTTAAAAAGTTTAAAGCTATTTATAGAAAATGTTTGATTATTAAAAAAAATTACAAATATTCAATATAATGTATTATTTGCTATATATCATTTGTTTTCCAGTATAAGCTACCCTACCATCACCAATATATTCAATTAAACTACCAGCACCTTTGCCTTTTGATACTATTATTGGTTTAAAAACGAGTTTGTTTGGCATATTTTTAAAACTGCCTTTACGGTTACCAATCGTTAATTTCTGGGTTTTATCATCCCAATGCATAGGTATTTCTGAGAAGGCGTTTTTTTCGTAATCATACGTTTCGCCATCATCATCATACAATATAAAATCAGCATCGGCACCAGGGTAAATGCGTATTTCAAGTTCGGTTTGCTTTTCAATTTGCGTACTTTGAATAACTTTACCTATTGGCACAATACTACCTGCACGAACAAAAAGTGGTATACGATCCATGGGTGCAGCAGTATTAATATTTTGCCCACCTTTAAGTTTTTCACCTGTATTAAAATCAAACCAATCTGTACCTTTTGGCAAGTACACATTCCAGTTTTTCACCTCTGTGGTTGCGGTAGAAACACCTTTAAATGGATGGTATAAAGCTTTGGTTATTGGACATACCAAAAATGCTGAGCCATACATAAATTGGTCTGTTATATCAACCGTGTTTTTATCGTTTGCAAAATCCATAAACAATGGTCGCATGGGGTTGCTACCTTTTTCTCTTGTTTGCTTGGTAAGCGAATACACATAAGGCATTAACCGATAACGAAATTTAATAGCATCGGTAATATTTTTTTCGCCTTCTGTGCCATAGTACCAAGGTGCAGAATTATTATCGGCACGGTGTACACGAAATATGGGGCAAAACATACCATATTGAAACCAACGCGTTACTAACTCTCGGTAGGTAGGAGAATTAGCATCCTTATCATTTGAATACTCGCTATCCCTTGGAAAACCACCTCCAAAACCACCAATATCGGTTGTCCAATAAGGCATACCACTGGCACTGGCAGCTAGCCCTGCTGCCACCTGTGTTTTTAGCGTATAAAAATCGCAGCCTATATCGCCACTCCACATAGCAGCATCATACCGCTGACTGCCAGGAAACATGCTACGACCTAAAAGAAACAAGCGTTTGTTGGGTTTGGACATCCTAGCACCTTCGCCCATGGTCATTTTATTTAACAAAGGAAAAGCATTGCCATATTTTTCATCTTTGGCACTTCCTTCATCGGCATCTAGCCAAAAAGCATCTACACTCAAAGAATCGTTATAAACCGCACGCTCAATTTGTTGCCAAGCAATTTGGCGAGCTTCGGGTTTTACATAATTTACAGTGCTATTAACTAACAATCCTTTGTTTTTTAACTCGTTACGGTTTTTTAAGTCGATTTCGGTTAAGGTTATGGTATTGCCTGCTGATGGCTTATCTTCATAATTGGGCCAAACACTTAACATCAATTTAAAGTTGGCATCATGAATTGTTTTTACCCAAGCTTTTGGGTCGGTATAACAATCTGTCCGAAAAATATGCGAGCCCATGGCTGTCCACCACATAAAATCCTGCACCAACATATCGCATGGAATTTGCTTGTTTCTGTAATCGGTGGCTAAGGTTAAAAAGTCGTTTTGAGGGAAACAGTTTACGCCTTTTTTGCCAAAAGGTATAGCCTGACAATGCATGTATGCCAAGGACCATTTTGGAAGTATTGACACCTTACCTGTAACGTTATAAAACCCTTTCATGATTTCATCGTTATTTGCACCCGTAAAAACAAAATAATCAATCGTTTTCCAATGGTCACTTCGCCAAATATATTGCTTATAGATATCGCCCGTCGGGTTCCAATATAGATTAAATTTTATATTCGCAGAAGCGTTAGATAAATACAATTCGTAAGGATAATCTTTATTAGCTTCTAGCCATACCCTGCTGCCGTTCCACGTAAAACCATGCGGTATTCTGTTTTCAATTAAAATTTCATTATTAATTACAAACCTTACTTTACCCGTATTGCCAATGTTAAAATAATACCAACCGGTTCTATTTTCTGAATGTATAGTACCTTTATATACCAGTGAAATGCCTTTATTAGGTTTAGATATAGTTTTGCCAGTAGCTGCAACATCAAAATCACTTTGCATAGCATTTACTGCTGATACATCACTTGAAAAATTAATGGTGGATACAAGTTTCCCTAAAGTACTTTTACCGTTCATTTCTTGTTTAACCTTCGAATCTTCATTCATAATTTGCGGAGCAAATCCAGCTCTGCCATCTTGGGTTTTCACGTTTTTGTCGCTCAATAATTCTTGATTCCCGAAAGATTCAAATTCGCCTCTTGATGGATTATTCCAAAACATACCATAACCTCTATCGCTCATGAGTACTTGGTTGGCATCTTCCATATTGGTTTGACCCAACGTACAAGCCGTTCCGTTTACATAAGGCAAGCCGTTTACAAATTGCCCTATACCATAAATATGTTCGTCGTTTGAAAGCAAAAATTGTTGCGAAATGCCACCATTTTTTTTCTCTGCAAAATTAACACCACCATTGTAAGCAGTTTGGGTAAGTAGCTTTCCGGCAGCATTGTAATACTTAATTTGCGATGTAGTTTTGGTTATTACAACACGCATTTTGGGGGTGGTAAGTACCGCTTCGGTTGCGCCATCTTTAAACATGTATCCAGTAGTTTTTGGGGCGGCCACAATGGATGGATCCCATCTTTCCTCGGGCTCGCTATCTTGAAAAACTTGTGTTCGAACTGCACCATCGTTGTACACACTAAAACGTATAGTAGCCAAAGCCGTTTTTACTTGAACGTAGGTGGATTTTTGTTGTTGAGCAATAACCGAAAACTGCGCCATTACCAAGCATAAAAAAACTATTGACCTACATACAATTTTATTGTGTTTCATTGTTTTATTGAGTGTTTATTTTTAATAAAGTATTTTAAAAAATTTATTTGGTTCAATTACAACTGCTTTTTTTAAGTGAGCTAAAAGTCTCGTCGAAAGACCGATACAACTAGTAAAATAGGTCAATCCAGAAGTCTTGTCGGTTCTTATTCCCTTTTAGATTAACGAACCTGAATCGATACCAGTTAGACTTTTTGGCAGTTTATAATTTTTTTACGTTTATTTTGATTTTCTAGAAATAAAGTTTGATAAAAAACTTACAGTAATGAATATTGAAATTATTTTGATTTGGAAAATAATATTTGTTTTTGGTAACCCATTTTACTCCATACTTTCGAATCCATTAAGTGATATATTGGCGAAACAACAAATTTGTTAACACCCGATAAAATTTCCAATTCGCCATTACTATTTACTACTGTTGAATTTGGTTCAATTGTAACTATATCTTTACTTTCAATACCTAAAATTAATGAACCACTCATTACTTTTAGCGATGTAGGGTCGATATTTTCTTTGTTCAAAGGTTTTTCAAATCGTAATTTATTTTCGAACGAAAATTCAATTTTATCGTTCATCTTTAGTTTCTTAGAAATAATTACAAAGTCGTTTTTCACTATCACAGGCTCTTTAATACCATTTATTTTCAAAATTGGATTTTGTGAAAAACGTGCATGAAATGGCAGCTTGATATATGTAATTATTGCATCTGCTTTCTGAATTTCAAATGTTGTATGTCCATTTTGTGGATAATCAGTTTGTTGTTTAATTATGAGTGCATTATTAATATTTAAAACATTATTATTAAAACAAGAAACTATCAAAGTGTCGGCTTTTGTGTAATACAAACTTTTAACGATTGTAGAAAGCCCTTCACCGCCACGCATGGTGCAGCACCAATGTGCCTCATCTGCTTTCACACTAATGAAAGGTAGTTTCGAATTTGGGCAATTGTCACAACCGAAACCACCATTTTTGCGTTGGGTGTGTGATATTGCATTATAATATATTAATTCGGCATCTTCGAGATAAAACGATTTTTCGGTGTACTGCCAAAGCTTTTCGGCAATAATATAGGAATCGATAATTGCACAAGGCTCAGTCCAAGTGTCGTAACGACAAAACCAGTTGTAGTTTTCGAAATTTTCAGTCATTCCGAATTGTTTGTACAATGCCCAAACATCCTCAACCTTATCGATGTATTTGTAATCACCAGTAATTTCGGCATAACGAATTAAACCCCTTAATCCGGTAAGTGTTGCATGTGTTTGTGCTTTAATTTTCACAAAATCAATTTCATAAAAACGAGCTATCATTTCGTCAATCACAAGTTTTAATTCTGGATTTTTGGTAATGCTGTAAGCTTGAATTAAACCATCCATACCAATAAATACGCAACCAATGTCAGACGAGAGTTTCCATCCGTTTACCGCAGCTTGGTTCGAGCCAATCATCTCACCAATATCTTTTTTTCGTATTTCAGTATCAATTGGATATTTCGAATAAAATCCTTTACCTGAAACAAAAAGATTTTGCGATATTGTTTGAATGTACTTCAATACGGTTCTGTCTTTTTTCCAAAGATAATATTCGCACAAGCCACGCAACATCCAACCATTTCCAGAAAGTTGTTGTTCGTTCATTTCGTTTTTATAAATAATACCCATATAACCTTTTGCATTTAACTTCTTCGGTAACAAAAGGAGAATGGAATCGAGATACTTAGGTGTACGACCAGTTGCTTTAGCATCAAGCACCAAGCCTAAAATGGTACGACCTTCTGTATCGCCTGGCCAGTTGTTAGATTGAGCATCGGTTAGATACACTTTCGATGGTTGGTATTTCTCTTCTTCCAAACGGTCGAAATTTTTAGAAACTCTTTTTAGCAAATCACCATCAGTTCTAATATTTTCTATTGCAACGGACTGAATTTTATTTGATTTATCATCAAAATTTGCAAATAGGCTTATAAATACAAATAAATTTATAATTTTATTTCCCATGATTTAATTTTAAAGATTACTACTTCGTTTGCTCGTACAAATTATTTGAGGTCTTGTGGAATTCCAAGAGACACTAAATAATTTTCTCTCAATTCTATCTACCCTAATGCCTTCAAGAGTAGTGCATTGCAAGTTTTATGGCACTTTAAAAGTATGTTATATGATATATTCGCAGATTGGTAACAAATGACTGTAGGCAACTAAGAGCAGTGGTAAACGACATCATAATGTGCAAGCTTTAAATAATTAGTATTAAAAATAATAGGCAATCAGAAAACAATCATCCTGAACTGTTATGAAATACTTTTTTCTGCTCGTCACATCTATTGTTTGTTTGTACCACTATTTGGCAAAGAAATTACTTGCGATTTTGCAGCCCAAATATTCCATTTGGCCATTAAGCTTTTTAGCGTTGTGGGGTTGCTGATTGCCAAGTTACTTTGCTCAATTTTATCAACAGATAAATCGAATAATTCCCACTCGCCTTTTCCAGATTTGTCGTAGGCATTTTTAACTGTAAAAACAGCTTTCATGTCACCTTATCATATTACTTTAAAATCATATTATTCCCAATAAAAAATACGTGCGCTATCGTTTTCTTGTGGCTTATTCGTAAATGTTGGCAATAAGCTTTTGCCTTGCAAGGTTGTAATATTTTATCCTTTAAAATTGGTAGGATACATAGCCGTACTAACAGCTATAAAAGTAGGCAAAATATCCATTAAGCAATTGGCTGATGTGTTAGTGCTAATACCTTTTCCTTTTCATTCATTGGCCTCAACCTGATGTTGCGGATTTGGCATTTCACATCTGTTCTAGTAC
>NZ_JBQWIE010000063.1:0-7803 GCF_056745525.1 Parasediminibacterium sp. HNIBRBA5674
GCTTCCTCCTGAAAATAGCATTATTCCTGTTTGCTTTACAGCTAAAGAAAATTAACTAGCAACTTGAGTTAATTATTTAAGTCATAACCTTGGCTTGTTTGCAGGTGTATATGAAAGTAAATCCATTACAACTAATACAGAAAGTACTTATTCTAATGGTACGTTTGCCTATCACATAGCGTATATACCTGGTAGGCGAGACAGTGCAAAGTTGTTTTCAGATACAGGTGTTATTTCTAATGTGCAAACAATAAGAAACATTAGCCTTTTCTTTTCACCACAATTTAGGCTTACCAATACTTCTGCTAATGATGATGGTTTGCACATATTCACCTCATTGTGGTTAGAACTGCAATGGCAAAGGGTTTCTAATAGTTTAGATCGGTCTAAACTTGGCAAACTAGATAGCACACTTATCAAATACAGTGATGTATCTAACCCATCGTACAATACACAAGTAGAAACTAGAAAAGAAACAGATATCCGTTCTCATTATTTTGGTTTGGGCTTACCTATTGTTTATAGAGAGAAGGATGTTAATGTCTTTTTTAATCCAGTAATTGGTATAAGTAACCAGCCTACGGCCGAAGATTTTAAGTTTCAAAAGTCCGATATATCAAACTTTAGTCAAAGTTGTTGGCGCCCATTTTATGTGTTTCAGTTTAGGCTAAATGAAGACAAATATGGTATCAGTTTTACGGGCGAGGTAAGGGGTTTAATTAAGAAAGATAGCCCACCAATTGTATCGCTAGCACTTACCAAAAAATTCGATTTGTCAAAATTTATAGAATTTAAATAATTACATCTGTGGCTTATCAACCTAATAATTCTGAAATTCTTAATAATAGTATTGCTGTTGATGATGCAGGATGGATATTGCAAAATACAGCCATCCTTATTACGCACGGCATAGGCGACCAATTGCCCTTAGCTACTGTTGATCAATTTGGTAGAGGGCTTGTAAAACAACTTAGAAAAGCATTTGGTGCTGATATTACATTGCAGCACCAATTGCAACCTAAACAAGGAAAAGACGGTAATACATGGTTTGATAACGTACTACGAATACAAAAAGCAGGTAGTAGTTATTCTATTGACATTTACGAATATTATTGGGCCAATTACACAGAAGATAAAGCCACTTGGAGCGATTTGAATAAATGGTTGCAAGGGGTAGTAAATGGGGCAAAAACATTTTATGCAAAAAATGCTGCCATTGGTAAAGCCTATGGCGATCAAAGTATATTTTTTGATAAAAAAACAGGGGCTTTTAATGTGCGCACTTACCGTTTTTTTCTTGCCACAGCGTCTCGTGTATTTATGGCATTAGATGCGCTTACTACATTCTCTATTAAACTCTTAGGGCGTTTACCGCTTTTTGGCAGTATAGCGGCCTCTCTTTTACAACGCTTTTTCGAAAGCAACATCCATAAGCTTACCAATATTTTGGGCGATGTAGTGGTGTACAATGTCACTGACCCTAAATCGCAATTTTATGGGATAAGGCGTTGCATTTTAGATGGTGCTGTAGATGCACTAAAGTATTTAATTGAAAAAAGAGTAGGCGAGAAAAATGATAAGGATACAACAGATACAAGAGAACTTGCTTATCCATCAGTAATTGTAGCTGCCCATTCCTTAGGTACACAAGTGTCTTACGATGCCATTAACCAACTCAACCTTTTAGTAAACCAAGGTGAAATTAAAAGTTATACTAAAGATGGTAATTGCATTGTAAACAATCAATTACCCATATCTAGCCAATTGCGTAGCTATATCACATTTGGGTCGCACCTAGATAAAGTGGTGTTTTTTCTTAGAGAAAACGTGCCAGATACCGAATACATACGCCAGCAATTGCTAGACAATTACCATGGGTTTAAGCAGCGTAGTTTAGACTTTGACAACAACAGCACCACCAATGCCAACTATGTAAAAGTGAACTTACAATTAAACCGATTGCTTGAACGAATACAATGGCGCAACTATTGGGATAGTAAAGATTATGTAAGCGGCAATTTAGACTATTACACAGGTCTCACAAATGTTGATTGTAAGTTTAAGGCTGGCACATTTGGCTTTACACACAGCTACTATTGGGATTGCGAACCCTTTTTTGCAGATATCATTAACCACTTTTTAATACCCTAATTTATTTTTTATGATCAATGCTATAGACATACAGCCAAAGGAGTTTATTAATACCCATACCAATCAATTAAATGGATGGATAAAGCGAGTCGTTAAAACACAAACCGTGGTATTAATTGTTGCCACAACTATTGCAATATTGGGCATTATACTAGCTTGCCTTTTGCAAAAATCAGCAAGTGATACTTGCGTGTTTACTTGTAGTTATTATTTCTGCAAGCCTATTGTTAATTACCCTTTTATTACCTGTATTGTTACAGAAATAGTGGCTATTGTAGCTTTTGGAATTTACAAAGCATTGCTAAAAGCTGTTAAAGATTACGAGCGAGAGTTACTAATACTGCGAGACTTACAAATTGCCATAGACTTGGCAGCGCAGCTACCAGAAAAAACCGAAAGGCGTGTAGCAGGTAATGAAAGCGATACTACCAATAAAAAAGTAGAAAGTACACCTAAGGCTAAACTACAAGAACAGATAATACAAACCCTACTTACACGCTGTAGCCGATAATTTACCCACATTATTTAAAATACAAAACCAATGTTTACAAGATTAGATGCTGTTAACCGTATTGTCCTTTCTGTAGGGCATGGCGGGCTTAGTGGCGAAAGCTACGACCCCGGCGCTACCGCAGGTAGCTTTACCGAAAATACCGAAGCCAAGCAAATAACCCTATTGCTTGCAAGTAAGCTTACTAAAAATGGGCTTACGGTAGTACTAGTGCCAGATTATGGGTTAACAAAAACCATACAGTACATTAATGCCCGCTACGATGCCGATACCGATTGGGCTTTTGAAATACACAAAGACAGTGTGGAAAAATTTGTAAAAAGCACTATGGCTAAGCGTGCAGGTGTCTATTATCACCCTACAAGCTTAGAAAGCCAAGCCATTTCCAATAAAATGGCCGAAGTGTTTAAAGCTAATGGTGCCAATAAAACCAGTTGGAGCCGCCCTGATACTGCTAGTAACCACGGTAGGCTTGGTTGGATACGCCAACCAAAAATGCTATCTCACCTGATAGAGTGTGGCTTTATGCAAGATGACCTAAGCTCTGCAAGCGATGACTTTTATGCCACGATTATTGCCCAAGCCATTTGTACCTGCCTTGGTAAAACGTATAAATCATAAATTTTTCAACCCCGCCTCACGCCGAAAAGCGGGTTATCAAAACAGAGTAGGTAATTAAAAAACAATTAAAAAATATGGCAACTAATTTAATTTCTGCTGTATTATCTGATGCTGATAAAGATGCAGCAAAAGCAGGCATTGCAACTGCAAAAAGCAAAATGCCTTTTCTCATTTCTTTAAGCGAGGAGCAAAAGAAAGGCAAGCGTAGAATGGGGCAAAAAAGCGTAGAGTACGTAAAGCTAAACCTACGTGGCGTACAAAACTTTGGTAAATACATACCCACGGCAACGGTAGATGGGGATGAGTTTGGCAAAGATGTAACCCTTATTAGTCAGCTATGGGATGTAAGGGTAGTGGTAGCCTCTTTGCTAGAAGAGATAGACGATACCATTGCCGCTGCAAGTATAGATTGTATGAAAACAGCAGATAACGTGTACGATTATTTGAAAAAAGCAGCCAAATCGGATGCGGCAGTAAAAGCATTGATTGAAGAAATTGCTAAACGCTACGAAAAGCAAAGCAAGAAAGCCGCACCTAGTACTACGGTTAAATAAATAATAGGATGATTACATAGCACATTAGGCTTAGCCCCGCTAAGCCTAATGTTGCTTTTTGTAGCAACGGAGATACAAAAAGCATCAACGGAGACACTTTGAGTGAGTATGGTACGCACTTTTTGTAGCAATAGAGTCACTTAAAGTAGCAATGGAGACACTTTGAGTGCGTACGGTAGTCGCTTTTAGTAGCAACGGAGTCACTTAAAGTAGCAATGGAGACACTTTGAGTGAGTATGGTACTCACTTTTTGTAGCAACGGAGATACAAAATGCATCAACGGAGATACTTTGAGTGAGTATAAAGGCGGTTAGAACGATATTTTAGTATAATGACGTTTGTGTTCATATGTTATTGCAATATTAGATGCACAGGATTAAATAACAAACGATATTTCCCAAATCCTGTGTGGTATATTTTGGCATACAAGAAATGAATTTTATGATAGAAAGTAAAAAAGAATTTTTTAAGAGAATAGCATTAAAACCAGAATTGAAAGACAATAAGCTTTCTATTGTTTTGGCAAATCATCCCGAAGCAGATATCTCTAATAGGGAAGCTTTCTTTGACAGATTGTACCCTTTGTGGCAGAGATATAATGAAGATGATAGAAATAAAATAACTCCATACAAGCTTGAAGAAGAAAATAAAAGCTTTTCTGAGTGGATAGGTAAAGACCTACGTATAAAAAAAGTATTGCTGAGTAATATAAGAGGCATTGAACAATCGGATATACCCTTTGGTATAAACTTTTGTGATGAGGAAGGTAATCCACAAAGTATGATTATTTTAGGGGCTAATGGTGTTGGTAAATCTTCTGTTTTTGATGCTATCGAAATGACCTACTGCAATAAAATTAGTGAGGCCAAGTATAGAGGAATAAATGATCTTGAGAATTATATAGGTAGATTTAATAAAGGCTTTAAAGAGACTAACTGTAAAATTGAGACTGAAAATAAAACTTTAGATATTCAGTTAAGCAATATAATACCAGATGTGTTAATGCCATCTACTCATTTTATTTCACAAGGAAGTACTTATGATGTTCTTAGACTAGAATTTACTGACGTTAATAGAGGACAATCAAAATTTAAAAATATTCTTGCTGCTAATTTGGGTTTGTCTGAATTACAAACAGTGGTTGCGCAGTTAAATGCTTTTGCAGGTTATTCCAGAAGAAAAGAAACAACAAATCGTAATAATTTAGTTAACACTATTAAAACAAACGAAGACTTTAACAAGGAAGGTAAAGTTCAAATTGAGTTTAAAAGAAATCGCATTTATGTATTAAAAGAAGGGCTTGCAAATTCAAGCAACAATGAATTAAACACCAGAATTAGTAACATTCAAAGAACTATTTCTCAGTTGCAATCTACTTCGAACGCTATTCGATTTGATTATGATGTATTGTTGAAAAATATTAACCAGTTTAAAGAAGCCTACGAAAATTTTGTTGCAGTAAATACTGCTGACGGTGGATTAAAGTTGATACAGTTTTTAACAGATGGTAGAGAATTATTGGAGCATTCAGATAACTGTCCTTTCTGTGAAAGTTCAACTCTGAATAACGATGAATTGAAAAATGCTTCGAGTAAAAGACTTGAAGCATTAAAAGAGAAATCGGCATTAGCAAGTAAATTAAATACGTTGCATAGTGCTATAATGCAACAATTAATGCAATTGTATGGCAACACAAAAAATTTAGAAGAGTCATCCTCAACAGACTATGAGAAAATTGGCAGTGATTCTTTGTTTTTTGATTTAAAAGATAGCTACCAAAAGTTTTATCAGTACCTAAAAGTGTTTACAGCAAACGACATTTTTATAGATATCAATGCACTTGGTGATAACAAGGATTATAATAATGATAGGTATGCTTTCTTGAATGATTTGTTGCATCGATACGACGCTTTTTTATTAGATGAATTGAAATCATTTGCTGAAACAGCACCAAAGTCTGCAGAAAAGAAGAAGGAACTTTTAGAAAAAGCTTCTAAAGAATTAGAAACTCTTAGAAGTGCCAATACAAACGATTCTGTAGCAGAGATTGCTATTTTAGAGAAGGAAATAAAGGACCTTGAGAATAAAATAGCAGCGAATGAAACGGTAAATCAACAAAGTCATGTTGAACAATTATATCTAGAGAAATTTATTGAAGAGTTCAATAAAATGAAAGAGGAAGCTGATGATTTATGGAAGGAAATCAACAACGAAGTTTCTAAAAAAGCAGCCGAAGCGTTTGAACCCTTAAAAGAAACACTCACAGTTGTATTCAAAGAATTCTATTCAACATTCGAAGAAGATAATTTATCTATTAAAATTGAAACAGTACCTGTTGTTAACCAAGACACCGGCGAAGTATTAGCAGAAGAAATTGATATAAAGATTTCAACAAAAGATGGTGATGCTATTGAGGTAAACAAATACTTAAATACTTTTCGTTTAGAACTATTTGCAACCTTAGTTCAGGTCGCAATTGCCATTGCATCAAGGAAAAATAATGGTGTCAATTTTCCGATAGTAATTGATGATATTTTCAATTCAAGTGATTTTGAAAGTAAAGCCCATATTCACGAATTTATGCTTAAGCTATTTGAACTTTTCAAAAAATACAATGAAGACTACCCTTTACAATTTATTCTGTTTACACATGACGAAACACTATTTGAAAGCCTTATTGCGACACCATTAGAAACAGCCAATAATCTACAATTTGCTAGGCTATTCAGCTATGAAGAAGCTGAGGAAAAAGAAGATTATAAAGAGTTGGTTTATAAAATACCAATGAATTTAACGAGCGACATAATCAATATGAGTTTACAAAATTTAGATTAAACAAAATAATGAAAAAATTATTCAGATATCCTTATACAGTTGCTTTAACCCTTGTTACAGTACTGATATTATTTTTTGGTTACAGATGGGTTGATTATAAAATTGGAAGAGATCGAACTATTCAAATTGATTCAATAATTACAAGAACCTTGCGAAATGAATGTAGGGAAGACTTTTTAGTACCGAAATATGTTATTATACAATCAAAAGATAGTTTTAAGAACATCAATACAGACTCAATAAAAGTCCGTCTAACTAAAATTCTTTCTGAAAAATATATACATGGGGCAAAAGCTAGCAAAGAAGAAATCTTAGATACGATGGTTTCATTTGATAAAGAACTCACAAGAGAAGATCGGTTAAGGTTATCTAATAAAATTAACTTGATGGTTGATAAACTAAATAAGGAAGTTGATTTTACACGAAGAAACTTTGATGAGGAAGTAAATAAATTGAATAGATGGCTTTCGTTTTGGATTGCACTAATAGGATTTTTAGGCGTGATTATGCCTATTCTACTTAACTGGAAAACTATAGATGATTTTGCCAAACTCAAAAGGCGAATAAAAAAGCTAAAAGGCGATAGTTATACTACTCAAGTTAAAGTTGATATTGCAACTAAATTTCTTGATGATAATAAAGTTAGGATCGAAAGTATTAAGGACTTAGAAGAAAAAATTGTTACTGCCTCAAGCAATTTGAAAGAAATAGAAGGGAAATCTGAAGATGCTAAAAGAAATGCAGATGATGCGTTAGAAAAAACTAAGAAACATGAAACATTAATTAAACTGTTGTATGTGACAGATAACATAAAAGAGTTAGACTATATTTTCATTGCAAACTCTTCAAAAGGAACATTTTGGGAGATTTTTTTAAAACTTTTAAAACGGACTTATAAAAAATTAGAGGATTGTAAAAGTTACATTGAAGAAGATGAACTTACAGACTGTTTAAGGGATCTGATGTTAAAACTATCTAGTATTTCTAAGATGACAATTTCTGACAAAGCTCAGATGGTTAGTATAACTGAATTTTTAGAAAAAGCTACTGAAATACCAGGGCAAACGCATCTAAATTTATTTTTTGCATACTTATTAAGTAAAGGCGAACGTTTTGGATAGAAAACATTTA
>NZ_JBQWIE010000064.1:0-7525 GCF_056745525.1 Parasediminibacterium sp. HNIBRBA5674
CGTAAGCACACAAATAGTAAAATACCCATTAAGGGTAAAAAGAAAACACCACTTACAAACGCACAGAAAAAAGAGAATCAGCAGTTATCCTCAACAAGAGTCGTAGTAGAAAATATTATTAGAACTATGAAAATATTTAGAATACTATCTGATAAATACAGAAATAGAAGAAGACGTTTTGCACTTAGAATTAACCTAATCCCTGCCATTTGTAATTACCAATTGCCATTTTAATTTTATGTTAGAGGTCTAATAAGTGATGCGGAAAAAGTGGTATTAAATGTAGGCTACCCTACTTCTTATTATGTGCCAGCAAGAATTTATCTAAAGCAGATACCATGCTCGGAGCCTGTGGCTGAGGGGCCTTAATAGCTAATTCTAGCCCCAAATCTTCAAGGGATTTAGTTGTATTTTGCCCAAAGGATCCTAGGAAAACTTTATTTTGTTTGAATTCTGGATAATTATCAAACCAACTTTTCACACCACTTGGTGTAAAAAAACAGATAATATCGAACTTATTATTTTCTACAATTGATTTTATATCATTGCTCACAGAACGATACATAAAGGCTAATTTATAATCGCACTTATGATTTTTAAACCAGTTTACAATATCATTGTCTTGCTGATTTTCACTACATACATATAAAAATCGTTCGTTTTCTTTATGTTTATTTATAACGTCAAACATACTTTTATTGGTTCCATCTGCGCCATAGAACACTTTTCTCTTACGATATAGTATAAATTTTTGTAGATATAGTGCAACAGCTTCTGTCACACAGAAATATTTTGTATCTTGATTAATAGTTATTTTCATTTCTTCACACATTCTGAAGAAATGATCTATGGCATTACGGCTTGTAAAGACTACAGCTGTAAATGAAGTAATATCTATTTTTTGCTTACGAAATTCTTTAGCTATAATACCTTCTAGTTTTATGAAGGGAAGAAACACTAATTCTACGTGATGCTTTCTTTCAAGATCAAAGTATGGTGACTTTTCACTTTCTGGCTTAGGTTGAGAAATAAGTATCTTTTTTATTACTTCAGTTTCAGTTTCTAATGCTACTGCTACTTTTTTAGCCATGCGATAATTAAAATTTTGGCAAAATTAAATGTTTGTTCCTATATAATTGAAAGCCGCTTTATAAATGATTAATAATGGCAAGATTTCAATGGAACAAAGGTATAGGAAAAAATGTAAGGGGTTTATACTCAAATCGTTCCTAACAGAAGTCAATGATACTAGATATCTGTATAGTAACATGCCAATAATTAGAATGACAGAAATTGTGTAAGTAATCTCAGCTATTTGCCCATTATTAAAAGATAAAACAAGTAAAAAAGGTAATAGTGCTACTGCAATTATTTTATTACTTAGAAAAACAATGAACGTATATGTATGAGCCGCTTCTTTTGTATTAAAAACCCAACCGCTAAATTGTAAAAATAGAAACTTTGTAGTGTAAATGAGAGCTAATATTACCGATGCATATACTATGAGCCACCAGAAATCTACAGATACCCAACCTTTTAGTTTTACAGCTAGTGCGATATAAATACCGCCTGTTGCAATAAAAAGCAGGTTCATTAGTAATGAAGCTAATTTATTCTGTAATAATTGTTCTCTAGTATGCTTTGAGCGTAATGTGGTTTGAAAGAACAAGCTAAACATGTTATTGAAATATCTTGGAAAAACAATTTTTACAAACCCCACGAGCATAAATCCTGCCGCAAGTATGTAGAAAAGTTCGTCTTTTTTATCGGCATGATGGTCTTTTTGTAATTTAAACTCTACTTCTATACCAAATGGTAAATATGGTACCGATTGAATTGTAGCGTAAGTTGAAGTGTCAATTTTTGGCAAAGCATTTTTTGTAGTAGCTTTTGCCAACGAATCTTTCTGTAATGAATCAATTAAAACCTGAACTGTCTTTGTAGAATCTGCTAATTTTAATGAATCTTTTATTTTAGTAGAATCAACTGCTAATTTCTTTTTTGCGCTATCAATTATATTTACTTTCCTATTCAGTAATGCTTTGGCTTTAATGCTTTTAGCACTATCTATTTTATTGGGCTTATTGGCATTCGTGCTATCCATTTGCCCAAAGGCAAATGATACGAGGAATAAAAAAAATATGGTGAAATTTTGCTTCAATTACAATGCTGTTGAGCCGCAAAAATAGTGGATTAGACGGTGGTGATACAAAGCACTTTTGAAATTGTACATTCAATTTTAAAAAATACTCACAAAGCCCAAGTGAATTTTACTTTCTCTAAAATTAAAAGGTAAATCGTTGCGCTTGCCTGCGGCAAAACTGATGTTAATGATACCCTGTTTCGTTTCAAAAGCTAACCCAAAACCAGCACCTATAAAGCTATTAGTAGTGTTAGTTACTTTATTGTTTACAGCACCCAAATCTAAAAAGCCATTGAAATAAGAATTAATACCCACCAGATAGCGATATTCTAATGTACCGACAGCATATCTATTTGCAAAAATGCTTTCTTCATCAAAACCTCTCAATAATTTATAACCACCTATTTGAAACAACTCGTTTCTAAAATAATTTGGGCTTTCGTACCAGCCTGCGTTGATAACAGTTTTAATAACCGATTGCCTACCAGTAGGGAAATAATGTGCCAAACTTGTTTTTACTTTTAGTTGATAAGTATTTTTTTGAATGGTATCGTATAGGCTGTTATAGTTGAAGCTGCTACTTTTCAGCTGAGTAATGGTGTTATTAGCTTTGATGGTTTTATTGCCTGCACCAACACCTATTTTAAATTCGTTACCACTGCGTGGGTTAAAACGGTAATTGGTATTGTTCAACTCGTATTCAAGCGTAAGGTTAGTGGTGCTTACATCAATAATATCTGGCAGTTTTTTGGTAATAATTACGGTGGCAGTATCAACGGTTAGTAAGTTGGTTTTAAAACTTTCTATCGATATTTTGCCTGATTGTTTAGCAGAAAGTACATATTGTAAACCCAATTTTGCAGTTAAGTTTAAGTAGGCAGAATCTTTTTTATACAGTTCAAAGCCAAAGTCGATACCAAATTTTGAATTGAAAATATACGGCTTTTGAAAGCCTAGGTTTAACCTTGGTGAAGCAGATTGTAATTGTTGCCAGTTAAATAAAATGGTTTCGCCTGTGGCAAAGGCGTTTTTTAAGTTCAAATTGGCCTCACCAGTAAGTAAAAGCTTGCCACCTACTTGCTGATTTGCTGGCAAAAAGCCAATCAACACATTAATCTGATTACTTTTTTTAGGCTGTAAATACAAATTAATGCTGTACGATGTAGCCAACATATTCAAATTCCAATCATTGCTTTGCTGCAAGTAAGGTAGTTCTAACAAGCGTTGGTTAATAGTATTTAGCTTCTCTTTATTAAATGCTTCACCAGGTTGTAGATTAAGATAATGGTATAAAAAATGGCTACTTATTTTGGCATTGCCAAGTACATGTAGGCTATCAAATTTATACCACATGCCTTTGTTTACAGCTAGTTGTGCTTGCACTTTACCATTTGTTATTTGCACACTATCAAAACCAATTTTGGCAAATGGATAACCAGAATTATCAAAATAGTTTAGCAATTTTTCTTGTAATTGTACAATGTTTTGTGGGTTAATGGGCTTGGCTGTAAATGCTTCTTTCTTTATGCCCAATTGATCCAACAAAGTTTGTTGCTGCGGCATGATGCTAAGCGATTGCCACACATATTTATCGCCTAAAAACAATTGAATAGTAGTGGTTGCAGAATCTTGATAAAAGCTATCTACCGATGCGGCTAAATAACCTTTTGATTGCAAGAAACTAGGTAATTGGTTGATGTAGGTTTTACACTGCAACTTGTTGGTAAACTTAGTAGTAAGTTGTAATTGCTGCACAGTACTATCGTTGCATCGTATGCGTAAAGAGTGACTCTGTGCAGTTACTTTCGCCAAGTATCCACACAATAAAACCCCTAAAAACAAACTGTATAACTGTACTTTCGCCATTAAATCATTACAAGTTTACGATTGTTTTTGTAACCACATAGAAACATAGGTACATAGTAAATTAATGCAGGTATAAAAATTAGTAGAATCACAAATCATAATTCGTAAACCATAAATCTTAATGGCAGGTATTTATATTCATATTCCTTTTTGCCGCAAAGCTTGCCATTACTGCAACTTTCACTTTTCTACTACGCATAGTTTGCTGCCGCAAATGATAGATGCAATTGTAGCAGAAGTGGCACTACAGCAATACTATTTACAAGAAAATATAGACACCATTTACTTTGGTGGTGGTACGCCTAGTCTGTGTACTGCTGCGCAAATTGAACGTATTTTACAAGCCATTAAAACAACTTTTACAGTAAATGATGGCGCAGAAATTACATTAGAATCAAATCCTGATGATATTACCGAAGAACGTTTACTAGCCTGGCGGCAAATGGGCATCAATCGCTTAAGCATTGGTGTACAATCTTTTGTAGAAGACGATTTACGCTGGATGAACCGAGCACATTCTGCCACACAAGCTACCCATTGTATTCAATTGGCGCAGCAATATGGCTTTAATAATCTTACCATCGATTTAATTTATGGTACGCCTACTTTAACCGATGAACAATGGCAAAAAAACGTACAAACAGCTATTGACTTAGGCGTAACACATTTGTCTTGCTACGCACTTACGGTAGAGCCTAAAACGGCTTTAGACAAAATGATTCAACTAGAAAAGATTGCCAATGTAGATGCAGAGAAACAAGCAAGACATTTTGAACTGCTTATGCAATGGCTTCAAGCAGCAGGTTTTGAACACTACGAGATTTCAAACTTTGCTAAGCCATGCCACAGAAGTAGGCATAATAGCAGTTATTGGCAAGGCAAAACTTACTTAGGCCTTGGGCCATCAGCACATTCGTTTAATGGCAATAGCCGCCAATGGAATATTGCCAATAATGCCTTGTACATGGCAAGTATAGCCAAGCAAATAGTACCATTTGAGGTAGAACATTTAACCCCCACACAGCAATTGAACGAATACATTATGACTAGCCTTAGAACCATGGAAGGTTTATCATTAAAGAAGGTACAAGAATCCTGGGGTGAGAAAATACTCGCGGATATTATGCAAGCAGCACAGCCTTATTTACACGATAATCACATGGTACAAAGCAATCAATACTTGCGCCTAACAAATGCTGGTAGATTATTGGCAGATGGTATTGCAGCAGATTTATTTCAGTTAAAAAATGGGAAAAGCTTTCAATCTTTTTTAGACAGTAACTGACAAACCGAAAGTAAAGTAGCAATGTCTTAACACTAGTATAATTTCATAAATGCCGCAGATTAATTGATATTGCGTTCGCTATGTTGCATTTTACCATTGCTGTACTATTATTTTGAAACACACTGCTGCAATAAAAAATAGTGATACTTCAGCCTTTGAGCAAGTGTATATTGATAATTATGAACGGTTATATACCTACTATCTCCGTAAAACAGGGTCTTCATTTATAGCCGAAGAATTGTCGCAAGAAACTTTTATTAAGTTATGGGTGTATCGGAAGTCTTTATCTGAGGACATACCTATCGCTGCACAGATATTTAGAATTGCCAAAACTATTTTTATTGATACCCTCAAAAAGAAAAAGTTAGAAATTGTATCTATTGAGGATGTATATGGTACTGAATTTAGCAACAAAGAAGGGGGCTTATTAGAAACTAAAGAATTTGCACAAATGTTACATGGTGCTATACTGAATTTACCCCCAATACGGCAAAAAGTATTTAAAATGAGCCGTGAAGAAGGACTTTCGCACCATGAAATTGCCAAGACACTAGCCATTTCACCAAAAAGTGTAAATAACCATATTACCAAAGCCATTCAGCAACTCAAGCACTTTATTACTACAAGTGGTAGTGTTATAGTTCTATGGTTACATCTACCCAAATAATTTTTTTATTAGAGTAGGTATTACACCGTCAATTTTCGTAGTAGTAAGTTATAGCTATTTACAATGCAATTATCAGAAACCATCATACATCAATTTTTAAGTGGAAGCCTTAGTGTAAAAGAGGCCAAGGAAGTTGTACAATTATTAGAACAACATCCAGAATGGGTAGACCAATATTTCTCTGCAGATGAATGGAACAACTTGCAAGTAACCCCACAATTGAGTAAGCAGCAATTACTACAACAATTTGAGACGCTAAAAACGAATATACAACCACCAGCACCAAAACAACATGCAAGACTTATTCGTTTGATGGTAACTGCCACATCGGTAGCTGCCGCTGCCATCATTCTTTTTAATACGGGCAAATGGTTGTTTAACAATAGTACTATTGCTAATGCTGATAAAGAGATTGCTTCATTAAGCATTGATACTTTTACACAAAAAAATACAACTGATACGATACAATATCTTGCTTTAGAAGACGGGTCTTCAATACAATTAAGCCCTAATAGCACCGTATCTTTTGTAAGGCATTTTCCCAACGATAAGCGCCAAATACAATTAATAGGCACCGCATTTTTTGATGTAGCCAAAGATAAAAATCGCCCTTTTGAAGTACAAGCCGCAGGCTTTTCTACCATTGCCTTAGGTACATCTTTTAGAATAATAGCTACCCAAAATACCAATATGCTTACAGTGCAATTATATACAGGCAGAGTAGTAATAAAGCAAACTGATAGTAGTAGCAATTTTAAAAGTGTATTCTTAGTGCCAAATCAACAATTAGTATTGAATACCAATAATCTTACCGCTACTATTACTGGTATTAATACCCAAAATAGCAAAACAGCTTTAGCTGATACTGATAATAAGCAAGCCCTTAATTGGGATAATTACGTAACCGATACACAATTGCAATTTACCAATACCCCATTAACCGATGTATTTAATGTATTAGAACATCAATATGGAATTAGCATCAAATACAACCTAGCTACCATAAAAGGCATGGTATTTACAGGTACATTTAAAAAATCAGACGAAGCTCAAAATATGTTGTCTACCATTACCACTATTAATAAATTAACCTTACTTAAAAGCGGCAACACGCATTTTAAAATTATAGCCGAATAATTTTTTGCATTAGGATTTAGGCTAGAACCATTCGCTTAGGCGGATGGTTTTTTTATGCCGATGTATGAGGGGGCTATATACAAAATCAACTTGTCAAAATAAGTTTGTCAAAAAAAATAGTTTTGACAAGTAATTTTTGACAAAAAAGTTTTACTACTTGTCTTGCTGCATTGTAACCCTATTTATGTTACTACCCACTGTTAACTAATAATTAACAGTGGGTATGGTTGCCCTAACTATCGTAGTAGCTGCAAACAAAACACCCCCAACAAATGAAACAAACTAACTTGCTTCTATGGCTTTGCCTGCTAGCCATAATTAGTGCAAATGCACAAACACTTGACATTACCCCCAGGGCAAACGCATCTAAATTTATTTTTTGCATACTTATTAAGTAAAGGCGAACGTTTTGGATAGAAAACATTTA
>NZ_JBQWIE010000065.1:0-7314 GCF_056745525.1 Parasediminibacterium sp. HNIBRBA5674
GCTTCCTCCTGAAAATAGCATTATTCCTGTTTGCTTTACAGCTAAAGAAAATTAACTAGCAACTTGAGTTAATTATTAGGATGTATTATGCACCAAAAGAACATAATCCACCACATATTCATTTGTATTATCAAGATTTTTCAGCTACGGTTGATATTAAAACTTGTGAAATTTTAGAAGGTAATATTCCTTCTAAACAACATAGGTTAGTAACAGCATGGATTGAGATTCACAGAGAGGAATTACTAGCAGATTGGGCACTATGCCAAAATGGTCAAAAACCTTTTAATATTGATCCTTTAAAATAGCATTGTATGTACCAAGCGATTATAAAAGTACAACCGTTAGAAAACTACAACCTGTTTCTTACGTTTAAAAACGGTGAAGAAGGTGTGTTTGATATGAAACCTTATTTGGGGTTAGAGATTTTTAAGCCTTTGCAGGATAAAACTATTTTCGATACTGTAAAAGTTAGTTTTGATACGATTGAGTGGGTTGGTGAAATTGACATAGACCCTGAAACACTGTATCACAGTTGCGAAAAGATAGTTGCTAGCACGGTATAAAACAAAAAGCCCACAGTTACCTGCGGGCTTTTACTTCACCACCTCACACAAACACTACTTACGCTTCATTTCTAAACACCACAATGTTGTCGAAAATATCTACCAATACTGGCTTGGTTTTATCTATTGTACCACCAAGTATTTTTTTACTCAATTGATTGATGATTTCTTTTTGAATCAAACGTTTCAATGGTCTTGCACCAAATTGTGGGTCGTAACCATTTTCAGCTAAATAATCCAATAGGTATTCAGAAAATGTCAACTCTATACCATTTTTAGCAACCAATTGTTTTAAGCTTTCTAGTTGTATGGTTATGATGCCTTTAATTTCTTTTTTCATTAATGGCTGAAACATAATCACTTCATCTATCCTGTTTAAAAACTCTGGTCTGATGCTTTGCTTTAACAAGTTCACCACTTCAATTTTCGTCTTTTCTACAACTTCGTCTCTATTGGCTTCAGTTACATTTTCAAATGCATCTTGAATAATAGTGCTGCCCATATTGCTCGTCATAATGATGATGGTGTTTTTAAAATTCACCACACGTCCTTTATTGTCGGTCAATCGACCATCATCTAAAACTTGTAATAATATATTGTATACATCTGGATGTGCTTTTTCAATTTCATCCAGTAACACCACGCTGTAAGGTTTTCTGCGCACAGCTTCTGTCAATTGACCGCCTTCATCGTAACCAACATAGCCAGGAGGCGCACCTACCAAACGGCTTACCGTATGCTTTTCTTGGTACTCACTCATGTCTATACGGGTCATCATATTTTCATCGTCAAACAAGTAGTCGGCTAAGGCTTTTGCTAGCTCTGTTTTACCCACACCAGTAGTACCTAAAAATATAAACGAACCAATTGGCTTTTTAGGATCTTGTAAACCAGCCCTACTTCTTCTAATCGCATCTGCAATAGCAGTAATAGCTTCTTCTTGGCCTATCACTCGCTTATGCAGCTCGTCTTCTAAGTTCAATAATTTCTCACGTTCGCTTTGTAGCATTTTGCTTAAAGGAATGCCTGTCACTTTAGATATAGCCGCAGCAATATCTTCAGCATCTACTTCTTCTTTTAACAAACGTTTTTCCGAAAAACTATCTAGCTGATTCGTCAACTCTGTAATAGCTATTTCTTCATTTTTTATTTTGCCGTAGCGTATTTCAGCCACCTTACCAAAGTCACTATCACGTTCTGCACGTTCAGCCTCTGTTTTAAGGCTATCAATATTTGCTTTAGCCGTTTGTATCTTTTCTACAATTTCTTTCTCTTGTTTCCACTTGGCTTTAAGTGTATCTCTTTCTACACTTAGCACAGAAATTTCCAGCGATAAATCCTTTAATTGAGCCTCATCTTTTTCTCGTTTAATCGCTTCTCTTTCAATTTCTAATTGACGAATTTGACGTTCTAATTTATCTAACTCTTCAGGCATCGAATTCATCTCAAGCCTCAATTTAGCAGCACTTTCATCAATTAAGTCAATGGCTTTATCTGGTAAAAAACGGTCACTGATATAACGGCTCGATAATTCAACCGCAGCAATAATAGCTTCATCTTTTATGCGCACATGGTGGTGCGTTTCATAACGGTCTTTAATACCACGTAAAATGCTCACCGCATCGTCTACACTAGGTTCGTCTATTAATACTTTTTGAAAACGACGTTCCAAAGCCTTGTCTTTCTCAAAATATTTTTGATACTCGTTTAAAGTAGTTGCGCCCACAGCCCTCAACTCACCACGTGCTAAAGCCGGTTTTAAAATATTAGCTGCATCCATTGCACCTTCACCACCACCTGCACCTACAAGCGTATGTATTTCATCAATAAACAAAATAATTTCGCCATCGCTTTCGCCTACTTCTTTCACCACGGCTTTTAAGCGTTCTTCAAACTCACCTTTGTACTTAGCACCTGCAATTAGCAAGCCCATATCAAGGGCAAAAATGATTTTACTTTTCAAGTTTTCTGGTACATCACCATTTACAATGCGCATGGCAATGCCTTCTGCAATGGCGGTTTTACCCACACCTGGCTCGCCCACTAAAATGGGGTTATTTTTATTTCTTCTCGATAAAATATGTAAGGTTCTGCGTATTTCTTCATCACGACCAATCACTGGGTCTAGCTTGCCTTTACGTGCCAAATCATTTAGATTCTTAGCATATTTCTGCAAAGCATTGTATTGGTTCGATGCTGTTTGTGAATTAACCGTACTGCCTTTTCTCAATTCGGTAATGGCTGCTATCAAGCCTTTTTCTGTTAGGCCAGCATCTTTCAATAGTTTGGCTGTATCATCATTTACTTGTAGTAAGCCAATCAATAAATGCTCTACACTTACAAATTCATCTTTAAACTTGGCTATTGATGCGGCTGCTTTTAGTAAGGCATTATTCAAATCTCTACTTAAGTTTTGAGCAGGTTCTGTACCACTTGCTTTAGGTAGCTTTTTTAAACTATCGTCTAATTTCAAGTCTATTAAGCTGGTGTTTACAGCGTTTTTCTTCAATAGGTAATCTATTGAACTGTCATCATCATTTAATAAAGCTTTTAGTAAATGATTGGTTTCGATGTTTGGATTACCATTATTAAACGCCACTTGTTGCGCCGCTTGAATGGTTTCTTGAGCTTTGATGGTATAATTATTTAAGTTCATAGTCGTTATTTTATTCGTCTGAACCTTGATTTAAAAAGATTTACAGGATTAAAGGATTGTTATAAAAATTTCGTTTGCCCCGTAAATCGATAAAATCCTACAAAATCTTCGTTCAGACTTTTATCTTTAACGCAAACTCTAATCCAACAAATTAATTCGGAAAAAATGTCTGTAAATTGTAATTTAACCTGTCGCAAAGTCTTATCTGTATTGAGTTTCATGCTATTGTTTCAGTTTGCCCATGCGCAATACGACTTTAGTGGTATCGAGAAAAAATTTGAAGCCGTTAAAGATGATATTGGGAAAAATTTTGTGTGCCTCATTTATAAAGATGGTAAGATTATTTACAAAAAAGATGTAGAAGGTTTTGATGCTAGGGCACAAGCACATATTGGTCAAGCAAGTAGATGGTTAGTAGTGGCTTTGGTAATGAGTTATGTAGACCAAGGTAAAATAAACCTTGATGAAAAAGTAAGTACTTACTTGCCAATATTTGCTACCTACGGCAAAAAATATATTACAGTGCGTAATTGCCTTACTGAAACTACGGGCATAAAATCTTGTAATCCTTCGGGCAAAACACTAGAAGAAAGGGTAGATGCTTATGCTAGCAAATGCGATATTGGTACCAATCCTGGTGAGGCCTTCGATTATGATAATACTGGTATTACCATTGCTGCTCGTATTTGTGAAGTGGTGGCAAAGCGTGGCTTTGAGCAAATAATTAATGAGAAAATTTTTAGACCAATTGGCATGCGTAACACCAGTTTCTTCAGCGAATCTGGTAATGTAAACCCTGCTAGTGGTGCTTTAAGTGCTGCAGAAGATTATGTGAACTTTATGAGTTTGTTTTTAAACAAAGGCATTTTTAAGGGTAAGCAAGTACTAAGTGAACAAGCCTTAGAAGAGATGACTAAAATTCAAATACCTGTAGCAAAAATGAAACAAGCACCAAAACCCGTTGCTGGCTTTAACTATGCTTTAGGTACATGGGCTATTGAGGCTAACGATACCAAAGCTACTGCACTTACAAGCCCCGGCATGTTTGGTATGTTTCCTTGGGTAGACTTGTGTAGAGGTTATGCAGCAGTTATTTTTCCTAAAGTTGGTAGTGGTGAAAGTAAAAAGACCACGTTAGTTGGTATCAAGCAGTTTATTGATGGGGTGATTGGTGATTGCCATTAAGGTGAAACGTGAAAAATGAGATGTGAGAAGTGAATTGTCAACACAGAACCCAAAACATAGAACCTATAACTCAGAACTCAAAACAATAAAACATAGAACAATTATGAAAACTATTCTAACTATCTATTGCTTTTTACTAAGCACTATTGCTTTTGCCCAAAAAGATTTTAGTAAAATAGATAAATGGCTTGCTGATAATATAAAAGACCTTGGTGGTAGGGCTGTAATTGTAGTATGGAAAGATGGTAAAATAGTGTACAACCATGCTGAAAACAACTTAACTGAGCGACAAAAAATGGTCGCTAAGTTCTTGGCTAATAGACAAGGCGGTAATGCTGATGCAGCTACGCAAGATTTTACAAGTACCACTCGTGCACGTATTGCTAGCTGTAGCAAATGGCTAAGCGCTGCCTTGGTAATGACTTTTGTAGATGAAGGCAAGCTTAGCCTTGAAGATACTATTGGTAAGTTTTTACCTATCATGTCGCAAAATGGTAAAGGCGGTATTAAAATATGGCATTGCCTTAGCCACTTAACAGGTATTAAAGGCCTTGAAGGTAAAGATAGCTGGACAGAAATGACCCACTACAAAAACATGGATGAAGCTATGGCAAGCATAAGCAAGCAACCTGTAGAAGGCGAGGCTGGAAAAACTTTTCGCTATGGTAACACAGGCTTGCAAATAGCCGCAGCCGTTATTGAAAAAATTGCTAAAAAAGATTTCGAAACTTTGTTTCAAGAGCGCATAGCAAAGCCTTGCGGTATGCTGCAAACTGACTTTGGTAAAGTAGCCGTACCACAAGCTGCTGGTGGCGCTTTTAGCACCGCAGAAGATTATATAAACTTCTTGGTAATGCTACTAAACGATGGCCAATTTAATGGCAAACAAGTGCTAACAGCCAAATCAGTTGCGGCCATGCAACATAATTACGCCAAAGGCGCTACCGTAATGGGCTCACCAAAAGAGGCTGGCAATTTTGGTTATGGCTTTGGCGAATGGACGATGGATGATACCAACCGTTCTACCGCTGTTACAAGCCCCGGCTTGTTTGGCAGTTTTCCTTGGGTAGATAACAAAAGGCGCTATGCGGCTATCTTGTTCTCGTTTAATATTAATTCAACTGGCAGGCACGAACGCTATGTGTCGCTGAAAGCTGTGGTAGACAATACCTTAGCGCAATAAACACCCACTATGTACGAACACAAAACCCAACCTTTATTATCTAAAGCCAAGTATTACAGCCGCCTATACCGTAGCATGGCGCTGTTTTTTGCCTTATTAAGTATTTGCCTAGCTATTGGTGTGTTGGGTTATCATTTTTTTGCCGAATTAGAATGGCTAGATAGCCTACACAATGCCTCTATGATATTAAGTGGTATGGGCCCTGTGGCAGAAATTAAAACCGTAAGCGGCAAACTGTTTAGTAGTTTTTATGCCCTGTTTAGCGGTGTGGCTTTTATTACCAATATTGGTTTGCTACTTACACCTGTGGTACACCGCTTTTTCCATAAAATGCATGTAGAAAATAATTGAGTGGTGAAACAAGCTGTCGTACTACTATTTAGCGCCTGTTGTGTCACTCACTTGTACGTTCTGTTCGCTTTGCGGCTTTTATTGTAGCGTATTTTATCACTAATTAACAACCACATTCACCATAAAATTTGGTTATTAGCTTTTGCCCGTCTTGTCGTGTAATGGTCATAGTGCCTTCGTCAATCCATACCTCAGAATCGGTAGATTTTTTATACTTGATTTCAATAGTTACGTTATAATCTTTATTACCAAAAATTTCAACATGGTCAAAATCGGTGAATGCATGTGGTTCTGCCGTAGACTTTATAAGTTTAAGCTTTATTGGGTGGTCGTCTATCGTTATAAAAGCTAAACTATCCAAGTTAGTTGCTAGTATGTATTGCCGTTGCTTAAATGCTTTTTCTGTTGAAGAAAAATAGCAAGAACAACCATCTATTTCTGACGGTGATTTAGAGAAAGATTGTATTGTGATTGCTTCTACGTTTTTCTTGTCTTCTTTAGGTGCGTTCATGTGCCAACATGAATAAAGCAGTGAACAAATAATGGTAGACAATAAAAATGAGATTGTTTTATGCATCTTTAGTTGAAAGGTTTTAAACTTGTTTTACCTAATAAAATGATTCTTGAAGAAATAAAACAAGGCTGATAACATCAATAACTAGGACGTTTATCTAATCAATATCAAGTTTTAGCTTATTACTATGTTGATGTAAATGAAATATCTCAGCAATTCTTATCGTATTTTCTTGCACAACAAAATAGATGTGGTAAGTTTTATAATGGGTAAATAGTCTTATCTCTAAGTTAGGAAAGGTATTTGAGTGAACCCTTTTGTACATACGAGGTGATTGGGCAATTTTATCGAACGATTCGCTAAAAGATGCCAGCACTTTTAAGGTTCTTTCTTCACTTTCATTTGCTGTATAGTAATCAATAATTTCATTAAGCCTAAGTTCAGCTTGTAAGGACAATTCAACCGTATACACTATTTACTAATTTTTGCTACTAATGCTGCTTTTACCTCGTTCCAAGGTTTTGATATGCCTAATACGCTTTGGGCAATACCAATGTTTAATTGCGTATTAAAGGTTGCTTGGTCTATACCATATATTGCTTGGTAGTCTACATCATCAAGCTGTGTAGCTTCTATACTAGCATCTGCAAACTGACTTACAAACTGCTTAATAGCTGTTGCAGTATTTTCAGAATCGGCTTGTACCAATAATTGTGTCATAGCAAAAAGGTTTCACCAAATTTAGAAAATTAAATTGAATGGCTCAATAAAGCATCATACCGCCCAGGGCAAACGCATCTAAATTTCTTTAAAGAGTATATTTTCTAAGAACTTATCGTTTAATATACACATCATCCTT